>CBINJX010000007.1:0-17378 GCA_966251085.1 uncultured Verrucomicrobiales bacterium | reverse complement strand
ACGAATGACGAATGACGAATGACGAATGACGAATGACGAATGACGAATGCGCGCAACATCGCGGGATGCCCTTCGGGCATTGGGCTTTCGGACCTCCTTTGACATTCGTCATTCTGATTTCGTCATTCCCTCATCATGCCTTTGCCTCGTCGTGGTAATAGCTGCCGTAATAATGATATCCGTATTCCGGCATCGAGACGCTGATCTCGTTCAGCACGAGGCCGAGTACGTTTGCCTGACGCTCTTTCAGACGATCGATCGTGCGGCGGGTGAGGCGGGCTGACGAGACGGAGAAGCGCATGACCACCGCGACGGCATCGAGCTTCGGAGCAAGGCTCGGCGTATCTTCCGCCACCATCACCGGGGCGGAGTCGATGATGACATAGTCGTACTGCTGATAAACCTCCTGGAGGAACCGGTCGGTGATCGGCGCCAGGAGATGTTCGCTGGGGTGGGGGAGATTTCCGCCGCGGGTGATCACCGAGAGGTTCGGCATATGCGTCGGTTTCACCACCTCGGACCACGGCACCAGATCCCTCAGGATCTCGGAGAGTCCAGCGCGATTATCCACGCCAAAAGACTTGTGGACACCGCCGCGGCGCAGATCCGCGTCCACGAGCAGCGTTTTGGCGCCAGCGAGAGCAAACGCGAGCGCAAGGTTGCTCGATACCGTGGATTTGCCTTCGCCCGGGATCGCGCTGGTGACGAGGATCGATTTTGGCCGAGCCTTCGGCAGATACAGCAGCGACGAGCGGATGGAGCGGAAGGATTCCGCAAACGAGTGCCGTTCATCCTCGGGTTGGAGCAGTTGCAGCGTTCCGGACACGTGATCCTGATGCACCACCTGGCCGAGGATCTTCTCGCTGAAGTGGTTCTGGACATCGAGCATCGAGGCCACGCGATCGTCGAGGCGCTCCATGAGGAAGAGAATTCCAAGTCCCAGGACAAGTCCGGCGCCGAAGCCGGCGAGCAACACCTTGAGCAATCCCGGACGGATGGAAACTGCTTCGGAAGCTTTCTCCAGGATGGAGATCATGTCCTGCTCCACCGCCTTGGTCATGTCGACGTTCCGCAGGTTCGTGGAGAGGCGGTCGGCGATACTTTGCAGCCGGTCCACGTTCGCCTTGATCCCATCATGCTCGGCCAGTTTGCGGCTGAGATCGACGGCTTTGGTCTCCCACTCCCCGATCGCCCGCTCGAGATTCTGCATCTGCAAGCCGATTGCCTCACGGCGGCTCTGGAGTTGCTCGATACTCTGCTTGCGGAAGGTTTCGATCAGTCGCTCCGTGCGCGCCATCTCTTCATCGATCCGAATGATGTCCGGATGTTTCGGACGCATGTACTCCGAAAGCTGCTCACGCTCGGCCTGTAGCAGTTGAAGCTGCTGGCGAGCCCGCAGGTAGTCGCTCATGGGGCCAAAGCTCGCGAGCGCTTTATCCTGAGAGGACGGGCGAGCGCCATCGGAGGCAAGCCCCGGCTGACGATCCAGTGCCTGGTCGAGGCTCAAGGTTTCGAGGAGCTGATACTCTGTTTTCAGCTCGGCGTACTGCCGGTTCAGATTCGAAAGGTAAAGCCCTGCGCTGTTCCCTTCCTCTTTCAGGTAACCGAGATTGTTCTTCGCCTGGAACTCGAGGAGTTGCTCACGCGCCATCCGGAGATCTTTCTCCACCGAGGCCAACTCCGAGGTGAGCGCCGTCACGGTCGATTCCGCATTCTCTGAGCGCATCGTGCGTTTTGCTGCGATGTACTCGTCCATGCACGCATTCAGATACTCGCGAGCAAACACCGGATCAGAGGCAACCGCCGTGAGTGCAAAGATGGAAGTTTTCGGCTGTTGACCTACCGAGACCTTCACCTCAACCGGCGTTAGATCCGGTCGAAGTGCCTGCACGCGTGCCAGGGCTCGGGTTTGTACTTCGCCGCTTTGCATCAGCTCCATCTGGGTGCCGAAGAAGTTGCTCAGCTCTTCGCTGTAGATCGCCCCCTCAGGCAGGTTGATCTTGCCGCTCACCATCATCCGCGCACCCGAGAGATACGACGGCGGCAGCTGCCCGGCGTACCATCCGGCAATTGCCAGGCCGATGCTTATGGTGAGAAACGCCACCCACCAGCGGCGCTTGAATACGAGCAGGAAACGATAAAGCGTCGTCCGGATGTTCATCCACGTCGCTGCCAGGCTTGCCGGTTGCGACTTCTCCATCTGCTGGTCGAGTAGGTCGATCATTAGATTAGAAATTGATCAGGCGTTCAGGGACGATCACGACGTCGTCCGGTTGCATTACGATGTCCTTATCCGCGTCTCCCTTTTCCAAAATCCGGAGTACATCGACGATCACGGTCTCCTGACCGCCGTCGGGCTTTTTGCGTACGACCTTCACCTTGCGCTTGTTCGCGAAGTCCGCGAACCCACCGGCACGGAGAATCGCGCGGGAAACGGTGAGTGTCTCATCGGAGGGTAACTCGATGGCACCCTGACCACGGATCTGGCCGGTCAGGTAGATCTTTCCGCGTGAACGCTGGCTGGCAGCATCGAGGCCGATGATCACCGTGCACTTGTAGAAGTAATCTTTCTCCAGGAGTTTTTTCACCTCAAAGGCCAGCGCCTTGCAGGTCTTCCCCTTGGCCTTCACGCGCCCGATCAGCGGTACTTCCATTTCGCCGGAGTCGGTTACGATCAGCTCTACGGGTGGCTTACGATCCTCCACGATCCGGAGACTCACCCGATCGCCCACGCCCAGCGCGCGGGAGTCATCGAGGACCTCCATGGAGTTTGTCAGCGCCACCGTGTTGGAGGCAGATGGCGAAATGCCACTGCCGCCAGGCGCCGTTAGCGGTGCTGGTTTGTTGATATCGAATCGATCCTGCGCCAGCATCGGCATCGTCAAGATACCGACTACAAGCACAGTTCCCTGTGTGCATGTTGTCCTGAGCCCCATCGCTAAAAGTCGTAAAAGAAGGAGAAAACCAACGTATTCTGCCGATAATCGCGAAAAGACAAATCCGACTCCTTCGTGTAGTGCGAATATCGGACTCCGGCGCGCAGACGTTGTGTCAGCTTATACCCGAACGCAAGGCCGAAGTTCCACCGGTCCAGTTCCTCCGCCACGATGCCTCGCGACTCCTTGTAGTGCTCGTAGCCAACAGTGAGTCCGAGGGTGATCTGCCGGTTCAAAGTATAGGTTGCCTGGTATCGGATATAATCAATATCCACGTAGTTGATTCCGAGGCCTAGCTGCCGTTCGTGTCCTGCGGAAAGAGAGTGATTGTACCAGGAGTTCAGCCGGTTGAAGACCGCTGCGGTCCAGTAATATCCCAGGTCCTCGGTGGTTTCCGTGGAACGGATGACCACCTGCTCCTCGATATTCGCCTCCTCTGCCGGGGAGAGTTCGCGAGGCCGCGCTTCCACGCGAAAGACAGGCCGAGTCCCCTGGAAGCTCTGCACGCCGGCGGCTAACAGAAAGCGGGTGTAAGGGCTGATCTGGAACTGGGTGAACGGTCCGGCCGTGAATGCCACCTGATCGATCTCCTGCTCCTCGCCGTATTTCGAGGCGGTAAACGTACCCTGGATTCCCGCCGTGGTGGTCTCATTCAGGAGGAAAGCGGCGGAGAGACGGAAGAGATGCGAGTCGCGATTGTTCCCGCTGTACACGTCGCCCGTGTATCGCTCGATCAGGTAATCATATCCGCCGGTCAGGACCAACTCGTTCAGATCCCATAACACCGTGATGCCGGCAGTGTTAGAAAAGCGGCTGTAGTTCCCGGTGTTGCTCAGGGTCGCCTCCGAGGCCGGATTGTTCTCGATGGCAAACCGCTCATGCAGATTGATCCGGAAATCACCGATGAAAATATCAAATCCGATCTCCGAGTCGGGAGAGATGGTGATCGGGCTGACGTTGCTCCTGCGGGTGTCATTCAGCGAAAACTCGTACCCCAGTCCCAGTCGCAACGAGAGAGTGTTGAGCTGCGTCACTTGCCAGAAAGCGCCGATATTGAGCCTTGGGCGGATAAAGAGATCGCTCTGAGGCCCGGCGGTTCCCTCCAGCCGGGAGTCGGCTCGGTTCACATTATCGTTGAACTCCAGGTCCAGGCCTCCATCCAGTTTGATGCGAGCAGGGCCAAGAAGCAGGTTGTAATCGGTGTTCAACGCTTTGCGCCTTCCTGCAGCGGCAGCTTCTCCAGCGAGGGAGGATCGGACCGGTTCCTGTGCGGAGGCTGTGCACAGGCCCGTAGCGAGAATGGCGGCGAGTACGACTGCCTGGAGATAGATACACCTCACCCGTGAAGCCAGCGCTTCCGCTGCTCCATGCTGGTTCCCGCCGGGTTGAAATGACATCTCGTGGTGGTCAAAAAAAATTGCGCGCCTAACTAGGAGGCGATTTGCCGCTCGTCCAGTGCGGATTCTGAAAAAAACGTAGTTCTGCCCTCAAAGTTGTTAGTTGAAAGCCACCAACGAACCTGGTGCATGACGGAGGTGGAGGCAGAAATCCGATATGGCGCGTTGTCTGACCCGGTAGGGTCCTCGTGCCGTAGCGTCAGCCATCTTGGCTGCGAGTGACCGGAGCATCCTTGCTCCGAGTCCTACGTGCTCCACGAGCGGCTCACAAGCTACCCTTCTTCTCCTCTTTCTGAATATCTCAGAACTGTCGCGGTGATCAGCCTCCGACCAGGATGGTCGGGTCACCCGCAGCCAAGATGGCTGCGCTACGGCGCAAGCGCCTCCCGGCGATCTTTCTTTACCTCCTTTCACCCGCGCGCGGGTGGGTTGCTCCTCTGAAAGTAAATAGTTGGGAGTATCGAGTTGAGAGTCGCGCACCGGCGGATCAGAGAGGTCGAAGTAGCGGAGGCCTTACTGATTACTGATCACTGACTCACTGATTACTTCCTTCGCGCCTTCACTCGCCCCGCTCGTTGATCGCTCTCCACGTTCAGCGAAATCATAACACCGGCAGAACTACCTTCAGCGGCGTCGGCTTTACGTTATCCATCGAGAGGGCGATGAGAATGCCGTCAATCGGCGTATCGCCGAGGCCAAGGTCAAAATTCGCTGAGTCGCCAGCATTGATAAAATCGAACTCACCGTCTCCGTCGCGATCAGCTCCGATAACCTTCGCCTGAATCTTTGCGATGCTGTTAACCGCGTTCGTCATAGTGAGTTGCGAGGCAACAGTCATGTTGTCCCCGGCGTAAATGGCAGCGATGCGGGTGGCGCGAACTCCTTCGATATCACCGGAAGGCGCAGGTGCGACAGGCAGGCCTATGCCGAAGCCGGTCCCTCCTTTGCCGGCGATGAGTCCGCCCATGGCTCCCGGCTGAACGCCAAACTCAGCACTGAAATTCCCGATGTCGCCACGGACTTTGATATCCCGAATATCACCGGCGCTCCCACCCGAACCGATGCTGATCGGGCTTCCGTTCCCGCCGTTGCCACTGCGGATCTGCTGGACGAAGTGGGTCACGGCGACATTCACATTGGTCACATCACCCCCATCACCAGCTACGCCCGGAGTGATCGACAGGGAGCCTCCCGCACCTGCGATGATGGTTAGGTAACCCGCTTTTCCTGAGATTCCGCTGATGGAGCCACCTGAGGCATCCGTCCCTCCCGATGTACCCCTGCCGGCCGTATCTGAGCCGATCTGGACCGTGGCCAGCGGAGCGGCGAGCTTCACTCCCGTGATGTCGCCGCCCGTACTGGAACCTCCTCCGCCGATCACCCCCAAACCACCTGCATTCCCGCCGAGCACCAGGAATTGTCCGGTGCCACGTTTGTCGGCAATCAGGATCTCCCGCACCTCGCCTCCATCCGTACTCCCGGACCCGAAACCTCCCGCTCCACCGGCGATCTCCACACGACCCTCCCGGTCGATGGTTCCAGTGTTGCGGATGGCGATGTTGCTGACGTCACCACCTGAGCCGCCGCTGCCTCCTGGGGAGCTGCCGCCTGTGCCACCCTGGATCTGCAGGAGTGAACCGACAGCCCCGCTCTGAGAAAAGACCACGCCCGAAACCGAGCCGCCTGCCGCAGCCGTTGCGGTCGGGGAGCCGCCTCCCGTGCCGCCCAGAATACCGAAGACATCCACACTTCCCGCGTTCTGGATCTTCAGTTTCTCCACCGCGCCGCCCGCAATGCCGAATGTACCGCCCGTACCTCCATTGCCTCCTGCAATCCTCACTTCATTCACGATCGCCGTGGAACCTATCGAAAGAGTGACACCCCGGATAGCTCCCGCCGCCGTGCCTTCCGTGGCACCCATCGTGGTGTCGCCGCCCAGAATGCCCAAACCGACAAGAGTGCCTGAGTTGACGCTCAGTCGCACATCTGCCACGTCGCCGCCCTGCGCTCCCGAGCCTGCCTGGAGGAGGACTTGCTCGGTAACCGATCCGACCACGAAAGTAGAGCCGGTCAGGCTTCCTCCCGTGCCGGATGAAGCGCCATTTCCGGCGGCTACCCCGAGGACTCCGGCTGCGCCTGCTTTCACCGAGAGCCCCGAGACGTTGCCTCCGTGACTCGCGCCCGCCAAATCGCCCGTGCCGCCAGCTCCCGCGGTCAGGACCAGGTCGCCCGTGACCTCTCTCTGGATCACGACTTTGACTTTGGAGAGATCTCCGCCCGCTCCACCTTCCCCATTGGCCGCACCCGCGGTTCCACCATTGCCTCCATTCCCGCTGGCAATGGTGACGTCTTCCAGAATCTTGCCCGCCTGCAAGCTCAACCCGCTGACGCTGCCACCGCGTCCGCCGGCGCCTGACTCAACACCGCTGCCGCCCTTGCCGGCAGTCAATAGAACATTGCCCAGCACCTCTTTGGTGATCCGCACATCCACATCGCGGAGATTGCCGCCTTCACCGCCGTCACCGTTCTGGAGAGCGTCTCTTCCATCGCCTGCTCGGACCTCTATTTCGCCGACTAGGTCCGCGACGATGCTCACGTTGCGGACGTCACCCGCCACGCCCGCCGTACCTGTTCCCTGGTTTGCGCCGCTGTCACCACCCTGGATTTCCACACTGTTACCCATGAGTTCCGCCCGGATACTGAATCGATCGATCATGCCACCGTTGCCCGCGGACACACCGTTTCCGCCCGTTCCGGCGGTTACCGTGACATCTCCGGCTGTGAGTCCGAGCCGCATGGAGGAATCATGAATCGCGCCTCCTGTTCCGCCCGTCCCACCCGCCGAGTTGCCGCCATCGCCTGACACGATCATGAGGTCACCGAGGATCGCCCCGGAGGATGCGAACTTCAGGTCACGAATCTCGCCGCCATCACCACCGTTGCCGCTACTACTCGGCGTGCCCTGACTGCCTCCGAGGCCACTGGCAACGACCAGCAAACCAGTGGCATCGATGATGTTGGCCGTGACTCCGGTCAGGTCCCCGCCGTTGCCGCCCGAGTTTCCGCTGCTGCCACCCGAGCCACCTTGCCCTGCCACGACCTGCATCGTACCCGTGAGGGAGCCGATCTTCAGGTTCACTTCCCGCACCGAACCGCCATCCGAGCTTGCGGCGGTGCCGCCCGACATCGCCCCGGAGCCAGCAAGAAGAGCAAAGTCGCCACTGAGCTTCGCAACATCCAGCTTCACCGCGGAGACATCGCCGCCTTTGCCTGCCATGCTGTTTCCGATGCCACTGATGATCTCTCCTCCGGCACCTGCATGGATGCGGATGTCACCAGTCTGCGCCTTGGAAGTAATGGTGACCTTGGATACAGCGCCGCCATTACCTCCGCTGGACTCCCCGAAACCGCCGCCGCCGTTGCCTGCGAGGATCTCCAGCGGATGAACGTTCTGGGTGATCGTCACACCGCTGATCGACCCGCCGGCGCCTCCGTCCGGCAGCATTGGCGCGCCCGACTCGCCATCTCCCGCGCGAATCTGAATTGCGCCATTCGCCAGTGAGATATTGGTGATATCTCCTCCATCCATTCCCGGCATCACCCCCGTGCGGTTCAGGTCGAGCGACTTCAGCGGCCCGGAAAAAGAGATGCTCCCCGTCGCAGCGGCAGAGCCGGTCTGGATCGCCTCCACACTCGGCAGGAACTGCGCTCCATAAAGAGAACTGCCGATCTTTACATTGCTGATCGAGCCCTCTGCGAGGAGTCTGCCAGAGATGGCGCCCTGTACAGTGAGCCAATCGATGGAGCCGGGAGTGACGAGGAGGTCTGTGTGGAGAACATTGAGAGAACCGTCCGCCTTCAGCGCGGTCACGATCGAGCCGCTGATATCCGTTCCGATCTTGGCCCCGAATCCGTCGGAAACCGCGAGGCCGGTGATTTCGTTCGGATCGAAACGGCCGTCACCATCCAGATCTGTCAGGAAAGCGATCGCCGAGCCTTTGCTCACGGTGAGGAGCGTCAGGTCGCCTTTGTCGGACTTCAGGTTGTGGTTGGTGTCGAAGACGAGCTTGTCACCCTTTGCCAGGGAAACCGCGACAGTGCTGCCGGCGAAAACCCGAGCTTCCGTCTCGGCGGCCGTATCTTCGGCGCTGGCGCCGCTGCTGTCGTTTACCTCGAGGCTGGTGGCGCTGACGAAGAGAATAGCCGGAGCGATACGAGTTTCGAGGATTTCGAGAGAGGAGATCATAGCGCGTCAGAGGAGTACTTTTCCGTTACACCGCCCGGGCCTGTTGTCACGGGGCGGTTGTCAGCAACGACCCGTAATCAAGATCTCCGTGCCCGTCGAGCTACGATGATGCCTGCTCTGGAAGTAGAATTGGAAGTGTTAGGCGACGTTCAGTTGGACTTACCGAGCCAGTAATCAAGGGTCAGAGCGTTGGAGTTTGGGAGCGATGCGAGAGCGGAAATTCTGTGGTTGCCGTCGAGGATACGGAATCCGAGCCAGTCCTCCATGAGGATAGCAGGTGCCGGAAGTCTGCCGGTTTTCGCGGTGAGCTTGCGGAATGCGAGAAAGCGCGCCTTGCCGTTTTTGAGTGCTGCGCACGGTGTGCGGCGACCGAAAACATGAGCACCGATGATCCAACGTATGCGGTTTTCCGAGTCTGGATGGAAGCGTGCCGAAGAGAAGGGCGTTTTCTGCCGTGTCCAGCGGAGGTCTGCGATGTCCTTGAGCGAATGATGATCGAAGAAGTTGTCCCACTGAGTCCCGAAAACCGATGAATGAACCGAATGAAAAGGCCAGCCGTAGTCCTCAACCAACGGCGCAATATACATGTCGAACACCTCGTCCGGCATCTGAGATAGAATCTGGCGTGCATTACGAAGACTCATCGCGTGGTGATGGCGCGTGTAAGTCGCCTAACGGGGAGAGGTGAACGGCAGCGCCGGTTGGCGTGACTGCTGCCGTGGGGACGAGGCGCAGCAGCCATGACAAGTGGAAAGGTCCGTTCCTCTGCCGAGGTTAAGTTGGTGTGGCATTGCGCGAAAAGCGTGTTCTCCAGATCCACAAGCCAGTAACGGCAAGAACTCCCGCACGGAGCCCGGATAAAAGTCCGTGCAGAGCCAAGGTGACGATGCAAATGCCACCATTAACAATGCGATCCCATAATGTGTCCGGCTGTGGCTGGGGGTTGCTGTCCTTATCTCCCACCGCGTCTACCGTCCTCCAGCCGGTGGCAGCAACACGTCCAGATCCCAGCGGCAAGTGGAGGCCACCAGAAGGCATCCCACGCACTGCCACAAAAGCACCGTAACCGAGTCCGACAACGCCGTAGAACGCAAGATGGCTCACTACCAGCAACCGAAGTAGTAAACTATACGATAAACTCATGATCTTCGGAAGGGCGCGAGCCGGACTTAACTCGTGATTGAACAACAAACGCACCCCGCTGTTCGTATATCAGGCCTTGTAAGTGTCTCACCTGGAGAAACTAGCGCGCTCATCACTTTTGAGGATACCCGGGGTGGGCGGGTGAAACAAGCCAATCCGAGTCCTTGTCGTATATCAACGGTCTTCCTGTTCGTATATCGGGATTCGTAAAGTGCACGATATGAGGTGCTTGCAATAGACTGCCTTCGCGGCCTGTTCGGATATCGGGATGGGGGAATCGACAAAAAGTTTACGCCGAGGCAAAGGGGCTGAAAAAATACTCCGCGTCCCCACCATGAGCCTGAGAATTCCTCCATCTTTGCTGCCGAGGGGTGGTTTTCACCTCCTGGCGATCATGAGCGGAGAATCCCGGAAAACCTCTGATGATCGTTTGCGCATCTCGCGTGATACGTTGGGTATCATGAGATGATCTCTGGCGCATCACGCATGATGCGCCGGATATCTCGCGTGATCTCTGGAGCATCATGAGATGATATTTCAGGGATGAAGAGATGATGTCTGGAGTATTACGCATGATACGCAGCGCATCATCTGATGATCACTGCGCGATCACGTGTGATCCTCTCGGCATCAGGTGATGATACCCGGCCGATCATGCGAGATGCGCCAGAGATCAGGCGTGATGCCGCAGGGATCATCGTTGATGCGCGGGATATCACGCGAGATGCATGAGACATCTTGCGAGATACCGCGGGGATCTCACTTGATGCGCGGGCGATCAGGCGAGATGCGCCGAGTATCTCGCGAGATGCACTGCAGATCTCCTGAGATACACCAGAGATCTCGCGAGTTGCGGCGAGTATCATCGCTGACACGCCCGGGATCTCTGGAACTCGGCTGACGGTGTCGTGTCCTCCCGGAACATCTCTGCAGCACGGTTATCGGCGTGAAATCAGCCTCCGATCCCACCGGAAGGAGGGGCGGTGCTCTTCCCGAGCATCCATCCTATCCCTGCAGCATCACCTGCCGCTCGATTTCGTGGAGGCGATGTTGTGCGTTTGCGGCGTGGCGGGTTCCGGGAAGGGTTTCGATTACCTGGAGCAGGAGTTCCCGGGCGCGACGGGCATCGCCCTGGTGATTCCAATACACATCCACTAGTCGTGAGGAGAGGAATGCGGCGTCCTCCGGAGCCCATTCATCATTGAGCGCCTCCTCCAGAATCGCGGCTGCCGAAGCCGGTTCGTGGAGCTTGTCGCAATACAGATGCGTGATTTCGCTCAGGGCCAGGGTGTCTTCGGGGTTCTTCTCGAAGACCCTTTCATATTCCGTAATGGCCCCGCGGTAATCGCCTCGGGCCACTGCCGCCAGGGCTTTCCCATGCGGGTTTTCTTCGACGGGTTCATTCGGATTGAAGAAGAAGTTGCCCACGCCTTCACCAATATCCGGCAGGAAGGAGACCACGAAGAATCCGCCGGCGGTAACGGCCACCAGGAGCATGCCAGCAAAGAGCATGACCACCTGTGAGCTATCCACCTCCTCCTGGCTGTACGCCACGCGCGCTTTGCCAAACAGGACATATGCCAGCCAGAACAGCGCCAGCACGATCAACAAACGAGTGATGTTTCTCATAATGTGCAGGGA
The DNA here is from genome assembly GCA_966251085.1 of uncultured Verrucomicrobiales bacterium. Classification (GTDB taxonomy): domain Bacteria; phylum Verrucomicrobiota; class Verrucomicrobiia; order Chthoniobacterales; family Chthoniobacteraceae; genus CBINJX01. The sequence goes on along the minus strand of CBINJX010000007.1, from coordinate 6,015 downwards.
ACTGCCCGAAGGGATTACTATTTTACGGAGAAATCAACAAGCATAAACTAATGGGTGAGTGGTTACATATTAGAAATGCGAATGAGTGTGCCCCCGGGGGCGAGGGATTCGTCCGCTGCCGGTGTGGTGCATGGTTGAGAAGAAGCAGCGTTGGCTGAGTCATAGGTTGGGGCCTGAAGTGCATCGCTTCCTCTTCAGCTCCACCGGAGAAACGCGCTCGCGCGAGGGCTCTGCCCTCGTGTGCCGCCTCTTCAGGGGCTCTGCCCCTCGTTTGGCACAGCCGGGATCTGCCGGTCGATACCACTGCTGCTGGAGTTGTGAGGCCAATTATCCGAACGCGGGGCAGAGCCCCGAATAGGCGGCACACGGCGGCGGAGCCACCGCGCGAGCGCAGAAGAGAGGAGAATGCGCTCCGGTAACACGACTTCCTTGGGAGACCTCATTCCTTTGTGACTCCCACCCAGCCCTCAACCGGGCTGGGCTGAGTTCAGCGGTCCTCCGGACCTGGAGTCAGATGCCGGACTCTTCCGCTGCACTCCTCTGTTCACCAGAAGTGGCTTTATGCGCCCTCCAGTCTTGGGGGGCACTCTACCTCGGAATATGAATCCGCGCCTTTATGTGCTTCAGGTTGGCAACGATCGTGAAGGTCATGATGACCAGCAGGGACCAGGAACTCCATTTCCCGACGTGAACGGCTGACCAGGCTCCGATCTGGTTGGGGTACTGCCAGATCGTGAAAAATGTGCTGATGTTTTCGGCCAGCCAGATGAAAAGGCCGATCAGGACAAAGGAGAAGAGCAGCGGCATCCGGCGCTCCCGGTCGAGGGGGCGGAAGACGACGGTGGAACGTGCATAGAGGCCGAGTGCGCACGCGCCGATGTACCAGCGGTAGTCGCCGATGTAGTGATGGGTGAAGAAGTTGGCGTAGATCAGGATCGCCACGGTGGCGGCCATCCAGTGAGGCGGATGATGCTCGATCCGGAGGTCCAGAAGCCGCCACGCCTGGATGATGTAGCTGCCGACGGCCGCGTACATGAACCCCGAGAACAACGGCACGCCGAGCACTTTCGTGTAGGCAAAGTCGGGGTACGACCAGGATTGAATTCCGCCGGAGGTCTTGAATGCCTCGAGGGCAAACCCGAGCACGTGAAAGACCGTGATCGCTTTCAGTTCATCCAGAGTCTCGAGTTTCGCCGCAACCATCCACACCTGTAGCGCCAGAGCGAAGAGCAGGAGCACGTCGTAGCGTGGGATCCCAACGAGCCCGCTTCGGGGAATGAGAATGACAGCGGCAAAGAACAATCCCGCAAACAGGCAGGCGCGCGCTTCCTTGATGCCGAAGTAGAGGAATTCGGTGAAGAAACGGCGGAAGCCACGTAGACCGGAAGAGGGGCGCTGCTCAAGAAGGTGGGCGTCGAGCAGCTGGAGCATGGTGGGAGGTCCTCTGGTGATGAGCCTGCCTTCAGCGACGTGGCGGCGAAACACGCAGGCGACTCCGGAGGGTACTCCGGAGGCGATCACGCAACAAGATCGGAGAGAGCAGCCCTCCGGAGCGAGTCCCTCCCAACGTTGGGAGAGCCTTTGGAAAAACTATTTATGTACCCTGCCTTGACGCTCCTCTCCCAACCGGTAGTGTCAGCGACCTTTTTTCCACCCGGTCGCTCGTTCATGAAATCTCTCCTGATTGAACCCCTCGAGGCTCGCATCGCTCCCGCTACACTTACCATCGGCACCCCGGCTTCCATTCTGGAGGGGGATTCAGGGACGAAGACGCTGAATTTCACGGTGACCCTGGACGAGGCTCCAGCGGAGGGGAGCACTGTCACTGTCGATTTCCAGACGGTGGACGGCACTGCGACGGCGGGAAGTGATTATGTGGCGCTGAGCGACACGCTTACCTTTGCCGCAGGGGAGACGAGCAAGACGATTTCCATCGAAATCAACGGTGACCTCGAGGGAGAGGATGATGAGACCTTCAAGATCCAGCTCTCCAATGCGGTGAACGCAACGCTCGGTACTGCCGAGGCGACCGGGACCATCCTGAACGATGCGAAGCTCTCGATCACGGCTCCCGAGGCGATCCTGGAGGGAGATGGTGAGCCAAAGGAGATGATCTTCACCGTTTCGCTGGTGGAGGGATACACAAAGCCGGTGACGGTGCAGTACCAAACGGCCAACGGCACAGCGACCGCGACTTCGGACTTCACCGCCAAGAGCGGCACTCTGACTTTCGAGCCCGGCGGGGAAACTACCAGGACGATCGTGGTGCCGGTCATTGGGGATGAAACCGACGAGAGCGACGAGACCTTCAGTGTACAGCTGACGCAGCCGACGAATGCCACCATCCAGACTGCGACTGCGACGGGAACGATCCTGAGCGACGATACCACGCTGTCGATCAACAGCCCGACAGTAGTGGAGGGGGATTCCGGGGAGAAGCTGATGGCTTTTACCGTCACGCTGAGCAAGAGCCTGAGCCGCGCGGTGACCGTGCAGTATCAGACAGAGGATGGGACGGCGATTGCCGGAAGCGACTACCTGGCGAAAAATGGCACGCTGACCTTTGAGCCCGGGCAGACGACGCAGACGATTCTGGTGCCGATCATTGGCGACACCGTTGGTGAGGCGGACGAGACGTTTACCGTCAAACTTTCAGACGCGGTGAATGCGTCGATCTCGGAGCCGGCGAATCCGGAAGAAACGCCGGGAACGGGTACGATTCTGAACGACGCCAAACTGTCGATCAGCGCTCCCGAGGCAATCGTGGAAGGGGAGAGCGGAGAGCAGATGATGGTATTCACCGTCACGCTCACTGAGGGCTTCGACAAGGCCGTGTCGGTGCAGTACCGGACGGTGGACGGCACGGCGACGGCAGGATCTGATTATGTTAACACCACTGGTACGCTGACTTTTGCGCCAGGAGAGACGACGAAAACAATCTCGGTGCCGATCCTCGGGGATCTCAATCCGGAGGACAATGAGACCTTCCGGGTAGTGCTTTCCCAGCCAGTCGAAGCCGCGATCCAGACCGGAGGTGCGACTGGCACGATCCTGACGGACGATGCCAAGCTCTCGATCAGCAGCCAGGAACTGCTGGAGGGGGATACGGGCGAGAAGATGATGACTTTTACGGTCACCCTGAACGCCAGTCTCAATCGTCCGGTGACGGTGAAGTACCGCACAGTGGATGGCGCTGCCGTGGCTGGAAGCGATTACGAGGAGACGATTGGTGAGCTGACGTTTGCTCCCGGGGAGACGAGTAAGACGATTCAAGTGCCGATCATCGGGGATGTGATTGGCGAGGCGGACGAGACTTTTACCATCGAGCTTTCTGACGCGGAGAATGCAGCAATCGAGACAGCGGTAGGCACCGGCACCATCCTGAACGACGCCAAGCTCTCGATCACCAACCAGCAGTTGGTGGAGGGGGATGAGGGCGAATCGATGATGGTATTCACCGTCACGCTCGCGGAGGGTTTCGACCAGGCCGTTACTGTTGCGTATCAGACTGCAAACGGTAGCGGGACCGCTGGTGCCGATTATACCGCGACAAGCGGCACGCTGACCTTTGCTCCGGGAGAACTCAGCAAGACGATCGAGGTGCCGATCCTCGGGGATACGACCGTAGAGGGCGATGAGACATTTACTGTCCAGCTTTCTGAGCCGACCCATGCCGCGATTCAGACCGGGAGTGCGACTGGCACGATCCTGACGGACGATGCCAAGCTCTCGATCAGCAGCCAGGAGCTGCTGGAGGGAGACGAGGGGGAGAAGATGATGACTTTTACCGTGACGCTGAACGCCAGTCTCAGTCGTCCGGTGACCGTGAAGTACCGCACGGTGGACGGCACCGCCGTGGCTGGAAGCGATTACACGGAGAAGATTGGTGAGCTGACCTTTGCGCCCGGGGAGACGAGCAAGACGATCCAGGTGCCGATCATCGGGGACGTTGTTGGCGAGGCGGACGAGACTTTCACCGTGGAGCTTTCTGAGGCGGAGAATGCCTCGATTGAGACAGCTGTAGGCACCGGTACCATCCTGAATGATACCAAGCTCACGATCAGCGATCATCAGATCGTGGAGGGCAATGATGGGGCGAAGCTGATGGTATTCACCGTCACGCTGACCGATGGTTTGGAGCAGCCTGTCACGGTGAATTACCAGACGGAAAATGGCACTGCCACAGCCGGGGCTAATTCTGATTACCTTGCCGCGAGCGGCACGCTGACCTTTGCTCCTGGAGAGACCACCAAAACCATCGAGGTGCCGATCCTCGGTGATACGACGGTGGAGGGCGATGAGACGTTTACCGTCAAGCTTTCCCAGGCGACTAATGCAACTGTTTCGAAGGATACCGGTACGGGCCGCATTCTGAGTGATGATGCCCTGCTCTCGATCAGCGATCAGGAGCTGCTGGAGGGAGACGAGGGCGAGAAGATGATGACCTTTACGGTCACCCTGAACGCCAATCTCAATCGGCCGGTGACGGTGAAGTATCGCACGGTGGACGGCACCGCCGTTGCCGGAAGCGACTATATCGCGAAAGTCGGTGAACTGACCTTTGCCCCCGGGGAGACGAGCAAGACGATCCAGGTGCCAATCATCGGGGATCTGGAGGGTGAAGCCGACGAAACTTTCACCATCGAACTCACTGAGGCGGAGAATGCCTCGATCGCTACAGCAACCGCCACAGGTACCATCCTGAATGATGCGAAGCTGACGGTCAGCGCTCCGCAACCGCTGGACGAAGGAAACTCGGGCCAGAAGCCGATGGTCTTCACTGTCACCTTGACGGAGGGTGGGAACGAGGCGGTGAAGGTGCGTTATGCACTCGACGGAACTGCGGTAAGCACTGGGCCGAATCCGGACTACACCGTTGGCGCGACAAGCGGGGAGCTGGTTTTTGAGCCGGGGACTACGACCCAGAGCGTGGTCGTGAATGTGCTCGGTGATACGTGGAAGGAAGCGGACGAGACTGTCCGCCTCCAGCTCAGTTCCGCCGAGAATGCGACCATCACCGAAGCGAGCGCGACGGGAACGATCCGCAACGACGATCTGATCACCATCAATGATGTGGTCATCACGGAAGGAGATTCGGGCTATTCCTACGCCGTCGTCACGCTGACGCTGGCAACGCCCATGGCAACTGGAGAGCAGCTTGTCGTGAAGTACAACACGGTGGATCTCACAGCCACCGGCTCTGGAGCGCTCGCGGATTATGAAGGGATCGAGGAAACGACTATCGTTTTCGCCCCCGGCGAGACGACCAAGACGATCCAGATCAAGATCCTCAGTGACCGGTCCTACGAGACTTCCACAGTCGGTACCGGTGAGAACGCCGTTCGTGCGGAGCAGTTCAAGCTGCAGCTGATCAGTGGTACGATTCAGAAAACCGGAGAAGATGGTGAGGTTCTGCGCACGCTCGATTTCAGTGACAAAGCTGGCACGGTAACGATCACCGACAACGATGCTCTCCCGACCGTGAGCATCTCTGATGTGCGGGTGCTGGAAGGGGGCGTCGGAACGGGCGGCACTGCGAAGTTCATCGTCTCGCTCTCTGAAGTGACCGATAAGGATATCAAGGTCCGGTATTCCACAGTCAATGGTCCCACGCCCGATGGGGCGATGGCTGGAGAGGATTTCACCGGGGTTGTTGCGGGGGAGGTAATCATCCCTGCGGGACAGAAGACCGTGGAGATCGAGATCCCGATCATCGGGGACTCTGAAGCCGAGCTGACGGAGACATTCAAAGTGAAGCTCCTGGAAGACGTGCCCGGTGACAGCACTCAGCAGTACACACCTCGGCTCGACGGGAAGAAGCTGACGATCACACGCGGTGAAGCGACTGGAACGATCGTCAACGACGAGGTGAGGGTCGAGATCGTGCCTGTGGAAGAAGTCGATGTAGAGGATTGTGAGACAGAGTAGGAGGTGTTGTTCTCCGTCAGGCTGATCGGTACTCTGACTCAGGCAGTCACGGTCAACCTCACTGCGCAGGACGGCACGGCCATCTCC
>CBINJX010000006.1:0-18148 GCA_966251085.1 uncultured Verrucomicrobiales bacterium | reverse complement strand
GGACCCCAGACATGATCAGCGAAGAATTGGTGAAAGTGCTTTCGGAAGAAATGTGGACCGAGTTCAAGCCGCTCTTCCTGCAGGTCCAGTCCAATCTCCGGGCGCGGAATGCCGCCAGCGGTGATCCGGAAATGATGAGACTGAGAGCCTACGAGAAACTTCAGAACCTGGTGCAGCAGCGCGCCGTGGAAAAGCGCGGTAAAGAGTACCGGGGCATCGCTCCGGCCCTGAAGGCATGGGCCGACCAGTATTGCCGCCCGCTCACCCAGCCCAAGGCGACTCCGGATGGGCTCGATGCAGCTGCGGCGTGAATTGGAATGACGAAGTTCGAATGTCGAATGACGAAAGAATGAGCGAATGCCGAAGCCCGAATCCGGGCGTTTCGGAGCGGTGAGCTGCCCTTTCCTCATCTTCGGATTTCGGTATTTCCTTCGTCATTCGTCATTCGAACTTCGTCATTCTCCCGCCTCCAGCCTTTTGAAGACACGTCTCCTCTCCCTCCTCCCCACCCTCATCGCCACCTCTCTCCGGGTACTCGGATGGACCTGGAGAATCCGGCTCGATGACAAGGCGGGGCTGACGGCGGTTAGCGACAAACCGTTACCTCCCGTGATCTGGATGCTCTGGCACAACCGGCTCATGGTGATCCCGGTGCTTTACCAGCGGCTCTTCCGACACAGAAAAGGAGCCGCACTCATCAGCCGCAGCAAGGATGGTGAACTGCTCGCCAATTGTATCCGCCGCTTCGGAGGCGAGGCGGTGCGCGGATCGAGTTCCCGGGGAGGAGCCAGTGCCCTCGGCCAGCTCCGGAAGATGATCGAGGATGGTTACGACATTTACATCACTCCCGACGGTCCACGTGGACCGCGCTACAACCTGAGCCCGGGAGCGATCTGGCTCTCACAGAGCTCCGGCACGCCGATCATGCGGGTGAGCATCGAATACTCCAGCTTCTGGCGGCTGGGTCGATGGGACGGGTTCGTCATTCCCAAGCCGTTCGCCCGGATCGATGTGACGCTGCATCCGCTTTATGTCGTTCGTGACGAGGCAGTCTCCGGAGGGATGGAGGCGGAATGTGCGCACCTGCGCGAACTGATGATGGATGGTACTACTTTGCGGTAGTCGGATGGCGCATTCTACGTTCACTGACCATTTCCTGTAGCATGCCAGATGCCGGCGTGCCGGGAGGAACATCTGGCATGATGGGAAGCGGATCGGTGCAGCAGCGTCTTACTCGATCACTTCACGTTCCGCCTTTACTGAGCCGTTCAAAAGCACGCGTGGGGTCAGGACTGGAAGGAAGGATGAACCACCGCTCTTTCTTGAACGCCTGCATTCGTTCGAAGGATTCTTCGTCCCCATAATGCAAACTCCTCCGTTCAATCGTCTTCAAATGCTCTGGAACGACAACAACGGCCGAGATGTCGCTACCACCTTCAAACGAAACCCAATCCCCAAAGGTGGCAAGATATAGGCGCGGGCCTTGGATCTTACCGGCGACTCCCATTTCCGCTCCCTCTGTCACGATTGAAGTGTGTTCCGAAGGGTGCCCCATCCAATGGAGCGTTTTTCTGAGATAAATCTCTATCGCGTTTACCGATCCGGAAACGATCACCCGGGATGAACTTGGAACAACTACCGTTCGAATCTTCTGGGGCACCGAAACGATCACCTTTTCGTAGGATATTCCGTTCTCGACCAGCGGATTGGCCGAGGGAAGATTTCTGACTACACTGCGCGCTTTCTCCCTTGCAGAAAGAGTGGGGTACTCCGGAGTCGTGGGCCGGTAAACTGCAGAGGTGTTCGTTGCACACGCGGCCATTCCACAGAGCGACAAAGCAGATAGAAACAGTTTCAGAGGCATCGGGCGTAATGGCATAAAGCGGTTTAACTTGGCATTCCGTCTAAGCATCCTTCTGTAGAGGTGATCCATTGCGGAAGGTTCCTCAGAAAATAGTCGCCACGCTCAGGTCATCACGGAAACTTCCATCCGGATGCCGAGCCGTACAAACAGCTCGAGGTGCTTGGGGTCAAAACCGAAACCCCGATGATCGTCGTTGCAGGCGTAGGACATGTAAATGTCGATCCGGGCACCTTCGCCGATGAGCTTACGGAGAAAAGCTTCATGGGGTGAAGCGTACTCCACAATCCATGCAAGATGCTCGTGAAGCTCACGTTCTTCCGGCACGGACGAATAACGCATCCAGATGCTGTTCTTCCAGTGCCTGCCCGGCCGGTCTGGATTGAGATCCCCGGCTGCATGGCAATAGCTGGGAGCCCCCAGCACCTCGCTGATCTCCTGATGCCGCTGAGGAATGTCCATGATGCGCAGCGTCGCACCGCACCAGAACTTCGTATCAGATTCGTCGGACATAACAGCGCTCCATCTCGTCAGTACAAAGCCCAGCGACTCCTCAGATCAGCGTCAAGAGGTTCCATGAATACCGATTCCTCCGTTCCTGATCGGGTCGTCGAATGTTCCTTCGCTGCATAGCACCACGCGACTGCGAGGTGCGTTCTATACCAGCCTGGGGCACAGCCCCAGGAAAACGCCCCACCAGAGTGCGAGGGCTGAAAGCCCGTTCTATCCACCCGGTCTGCAATAGCATTCTCTCGCAGTGCATAGGCCGGGCCTTCAGCCCTTAATCGCATTTGAACCGTGTTCCTGGGGCTGCACCCCAGGCTGGTATAGACCGCGCCCATGGGCTCTGAGCAAGCATCGCCCGATCACTCGTCCGGCCCAGAGAGTTGGCTATTCCTCCCTTTCCGTTTCGATGCCGCCATTGGACATGTACGACGTCCATTCCCCAGCAGCGCTTTTCATCAGAAAGATCTCATCATCCGGCGAGCTGTCTCTGTACTGGTAGAGCTTCATGTACAATCCGGGTTCGAAGACAAGGGATACACCGTGCAAAACTCCCTCCCGGCTGAGCCACTGGTGAAAGTTCAATCGCTCCAACCTCTTTCCATTCAAAGCCGACACGGCAGAGATAAGCTCGTCGACCTCAGACTCGGAATGTGCGAGTTCCCTCCCCGGCTCGCGAATCTCCCAGTCACACAGGTACACCCAGAAGTAGAACTCCTCAGTAGGAGCGTCAGGCGTCCGTGTCAGGCTGAAGGTCACAAAGGATCCGTAGCCTTTCTTAGCGTCGAATACAGAGCATCCCAGCAAGGGGGCGAATATATCGAGAGACCTGCGCATTCGAGATTAAGGACAAAGCTCATCAGCTACCCGGAGCGCGTCACGCGCTCGGTGTCTGCCCACCGGAGGACGGCTCAGGGGGGCGCTCCCATCCGCAGAAGTGGCATTTTGATGCACCCGGGCGCTGCGTGATGCCGCGTTGGCCACACTGAATCCGTGGGACTGGCGGAGTGTTTGTATCAGACAGAATCAAAAGCGTTCGAGCGAGGTGGCGATACATTCATGAGCCCGCATCGCTCGCCAGCCAATGACAATCCAGACAACAGCCGTCACGATGCTGATGAACACAAAGGAAAACGAGAGACCTTCCATGGGTGATGGGATTTGTACCAGAACTCCTCTTCAAGGCTGGAGTCGTTGCGCCGCATCGCCTGATTGGCTGCCGTTTTGTGCGGTAGCTTCCAGTTGGCGAACAAGGGTTTGAACCATCGTCGCGCCTGCGGCTTATGCGGAGCACGTTCTCGCCATTGACTGCATTGCCTAATTGCCGGCATCGAGCGCTCTGAAGAAAACTGGTGTAGAGGCGGTTCTGTCCCGAGCGAGAGGTTTTCATTCCCAGATGGCACTCCGCCGAGGGACGTACCGCCTCTTACTTCGTGGCGCGGTCAGGCGGTAGGGCGGAGCGGAGCTTGCACGGATGCGTCACCGGTGATGTCCCACCGCCCACCGCCTCCGCCCACACCGGGGCTCAGAGGCGGCACGTCCCTCGTCCGCGCGTCATCTGAAACCCACGTCAACACCTCGGGACAGAGCCGCCTCTACACGGCAGCCTTCCGCTCTCGCCACCTTCGCAACACTCACTCGTAATGACTTTTTGAGTTCGATTCAGCGATTGCCTTACCGCGCTCGCCTCTGGCGTTTGCCTTCTCGCCGCTGCGCGATCTTCTCAGCCAGGTATGCCGCGAGGCAGGTGGAGCCGAGCAGATAGATGGTAGCTCCGGCGAGAAAGATGCCGCCCCATGAGAACCCTTGGTCCACCAGGAACAGGAGAGCAATGATTGGAGCTGCCAGGACCAACATCTGACGATGTTCCCTCAGCCATCCGAGTGCTTTCCTACCGGTGTAGAAGAACACCAAAGTCTGCAGAGCGAAGAACGTGATCAGAGCAGCGATCACAAACGGAAGCGCTACAATGGGGTCAGACGTGGACATGATTTTCTTCCATGGGTTTCGGGATGCACAGCCTCACCGGCACGCGGCATTTTCATGAGCGCTCCCACACAGCGACAATGCAGGAGAAGCCTCGATTGCTTGGGTCACTCCATGCTTCCTTCGCATGGATTACACCTCGCGGCTCCCAGTCGATCTCCTGCGCCAACCGCTCGAATTCCCGACGAAATGGAGCTTCACCACGATCGAAGCCGACGATCACGAAGATTCGTCTCTCGTCATTGTCGGCGGCCCAGATGTCGCAAAGTTTCTTCTGAATTCGCCGGTCATTCCAGCGGTCGTGATAATCGATGCGGGCGTCTGTGGCGAATCGGTTACCAAATTTTCTGACTTTCACGGCGGAGAAGAAGAGAAGTTCCACCTTCCCTTCCCGACCTCCGCCGTCGGTGAAGTGAACCGAGCGGCCGGGACGGGCATAGGTGACCTTTCCGCCGTCACGCTTCACCAGTGGATATAAAACCTTCGACCAGATCTCTTCCTGCGCGGTTGCATACAGTCCGATAGGTGCTAACTCCGCATCAAACCGCCGGAACTGCTCGATCAGGAGATGGATCTCCTCGGTGCTCATCTTTTGCTTAACGTGCTGCGAATGAGCGGCTGGCGAAGCTGGCTAGCCCCCGTCGTTCTCATTAACCTCATCAATGCTGATGAATAAATCCCCATATTTCTCAGCGAGATTGCGCACTGCGGATGCAACACGGCGAACCTCACGTTTTGGAATCTCACGCACGTGAAACTCCGTGGTAGAGGCATCGATTTCCTGGATCGAAACACCGTAATCACCGCGGAGGTTGCGGTAAACGTCTTCACCGAAATTCCGGAAGTCGTGAATCAGATCCGGACTCGCGTTTGTCAGCTGAATTCTAAGAGTGCGTCCCATGGTGCGGACAGCTAACGCCAAGCCCACGCAGCAAATTGGGAATATGTTTCACCATTTGCGTCCCCAAAACGAGTAGCGCGGTCGCCGCACTCCCAGCTCCGTCAGAATCGCCCTGATGACCACAATACACAGGATGACGGTGAGACTCACTGGCGCGAACTCCGCCGTCCGGACACCCAGCCATCCCTCCCGAGCAATGGCATAGATCAGTAGTCCCAGCACCAGCATACCCGCCGTCACCCACCGGTGCCCTTTCTTGTCGTCCAAGTTTTTATCGGTCTTCATGTTATTTCAGCAGTCGCGGCTTTACGATACACGCGTTTACCGGCTGGCAGAGAGTCTGCTCAGCAGGCAGGTGGCAGCCCGGTTCGATGCGAAGGTCAGGCACTTCGCGCTGAAGATTCCTTCATAGAGCGGACTCTCTCGCGAAAGTGCTTGTGAACAACAAAGCTCATCCGTCCCTCTTCGAAATCGACGTATTCTGGCTCCGGAATTCCCGAAGATGCGCATCCATCGCATTGCGGTACCAGGATCTTCATTGAGAGCGAGTAACGCTGACCTGAACTGCCGATGCGAATCCACCCAAATGGCAGAAGAATCAGAGACAGAAGAGCGGTAAGGAGCGGGTGATCGCCGTTGCCTTCGACCTTGGAGCGTTTCACCTTCACGCGGCGGGTTGTCGGACGATCGCATTCCAGGCAGTTGCCAGGCAAGATATCGAGAGGACTGATGTCTACTCTGGTCAGATCCGGAGCTGCATCTGTGCAATCATGAATGTTCTTGTTGCACGATGGGCATACCCCGGCAGCAGACGGGAACATTCGGACGTAGCAGTGGGGGCATTCCTGGATCATGCGCAGTCTTTGTGAAGCCTGACGAAATACGACATTAGTGAGCTACGGATGCCCCTGCTGGTCCGAGAGAAAGCGCCTGAGCCCATCTATCGTCGGCGGCTTTGGATCGGAGAGTAGATAGGATTGAAGCTGCCCAAGAGTGAAATTGATGGGCTCGGATGCGAATGAGCCAGAGGTAAATTCAAAGATCCGCTTTGAACCTGGTAAATCGGCCTTGGTACCATCCGGCAGCTTCACATAACCCGAGCAGACGTTCTGCCCGCCTGGACGACTCGTGATCGAGAGGATTGCGTGAGGTTTGATCCTGTTTTGAGCACACTCGAAAACGACAAAGTGGAGTTGGTCCGCAGTGAACCCGTAATTCACGGACACGACGGCCAAGTCCTCATACGCCTTTGTATATCCGCCATGGCGCACCTGAGTTTCAGCTCCAAGCGCGGAGGACGCAACGCATAGGGCGAAGAAGAGGATCAGTATTCTCATAGTGACGTGGATGCGCCCGCCAACATTACTTCACGGCTGTGCGATGGGCGGCAGCCCCTTCGCACCAGCTGATGGCTAGGCCTTGCGGTTGGGGGTGGAGAGAAATTCACCCGTGCGGGGGTTATCAAAACGTGAGAGGCAGAGGATAATAACATACACGAAGGCGAAAAGAACATTCACTGGAATGTTGTAAGCCATGGCCCAATACCACTCGCGATATCCGGCTGAGCGACACCAGAACGCAAACGCAGCGACCACGCAGGATGCGAGGAAATGGACCGAGAGGGCGATGAGCATGGCTCGCCGGTAGCGCCCCCGGAAAAGCGTGAGTACAAGGTATCCGACAGGAATCAGTGCAGAGCCGTAGTAGAGGAGTAGCCCAAGTATGTCGGTCATATTCTGCCAAGATGAGGATTAACCTGTAATCAAAAGCCGCGGGTTCGTTCTTCGCTGCCACAGTCAAGGTAAGCCGGATAAAAGCTTGCCGGGAGCCATCCATAACCCGGCTTCGGCAACGCTGCCGCCGGTGGTCACAGCCAGCCACCAGAGGCTTGCCTCACCACTTTCCTTCTTCACTCCTTCCCGGGAAAACATTCTGGGTGAATCGCTTATCTCCTTTGCACGGTAAGGGCAAGATCGAAGGGGAAGTGAACCTGTGCAGCTGGAACTCCTCAAGGTGACCGCAATCAGCGCGGGTGGGACTTGTTTCCGAGGCTCACTCGGCCATTCTACGGAGACTCCGGGTTATGTTCATTCGCGAACTGCTGTTCACCGTGCCTTACTACATGACGTCAGGCATCGCGTTCGCGCTGTCCGCAGGACTGATGTGGCACAAGATTGCAGAACGGTTCCCTGAACTGGAGCTCATCCCGTTCGACTCGGTCTTACTTGTTTCCATACCGCTCGGGTTGGTTGGTGGACTAGTGCTGGGACTGCGCAGAGTTTTGGCGGAAACGAGATCCGAGCGGTACCGGCGGCGCGTCGAGGTCGCGAAGTGGTAATGTCTTGCACTCCGCTCCCTGTTGAGCGCACGTCTTTCCAGACTGCGTGTTGAATACAGAAGGCGCTCTCCTACGTTTCCGCACTCAGATGCGTTGCAGCGGTAAAGCGCGCGCAGTGGGTATGGATGCGCATCTACCTTGGCCGGAATGGGGGTAATCTGAGGTTTTTCGGGGCAAGTGAACTGGAAACAGGCCGGTTCTCCCGCTGGCGCGCGGATCACTCGTAAAGCTCCGGGCATCTCTGGAAACACTCCGGCTGTTTCCAGAAACCCACCCGCGGTTTCTGGAACGGCGCCGGGTGTAATTAGAAATGCAGCCGCGATAAATAGAAACAGATCGGCGGTTTCCAGAAAGGTTCCGTCGGTTTCCAGAAACACCCTGCGGGTTTCTAGAAAGGCACGCGGGGTTTCTAGAAACACTCTGGCTGTTTCTAGAAACACCGCGCGCTGAACTCAGTTACCCCTGGAGTGTTTCTAATTATCCCTCAGGGTGAACTGAGTTACCCCTGAAGTCGTTCCAGTTATCCCCGGAAGTGAACTCAGTTCTCCTCCAAGTGTTTCTAGAAACACTTGGAGGAGAACTGGAAACCGCCAAGGTATAACTTAGTTACCGCCGAGATGTTTCTAGAAACCGCCAGAGGTGAACTCGCGGTTTTCGAGGCCTCCCAAGGCCCTTTCCGAGACATTCTACCCCGTGAAAAAGTGGGTCAAGGACGGGATTGTCGCCCGGAAAGGCCGGCACCCTCATCGTGGTTTCGACCGGAGTTGCCTTCCGCCATCGAGTCCAGCTCCGGGGCCGGAGCTTACCCACTTAGAATAGTGAAAAGCCAATCAGCGGGTGCCTCTTGCAAGACGTCTCCCATGCAAACTCTGTTGCGTCGCACCCCACCTCCTGTTCACTGTCGCTGCCATGCCCCACCGGTTTTTCGTTCTCACCCTCCTCTATTTCTGGGCAGCGCTCTCCAGTGCATGCGCCCAGAGCGACTTGATCGGCCTTTATCTCACCTGGCAGCGTGATCCAACCACCACGATGACGGTGAACTGGGTGAATCTCTATGAGCACACGCCCAACAACGTCTGGTATCGTGAGGCCGGCAGCAAGGAGTGGAAATCAAAGAGCGGCACACGCGGTAGGATGGAGCCTTCCACGCTGCAGGTCCGGCGCGTGGAGCTGACGGGTTTGAAGCCGGGAACAATGTACGAATTCAGCCTCGCGGAGAAGGAACCCAAGGACAGCAAAGGAGCGGAAAAATTTCGCACGATGCCGTCGGAGCTGACGCATCCGGTCCGCTTTGTCACCGGCGGCGACATGATGCACAGCCGGTCGTATGTGGATGAGATGAACAAACAGGCGGCGAAGGTGGATCCTGATTTTGCCCTGCTCGGCGGCGATCTCGCTTATGCCAACAATTCCGACGCCTGGCGCTGGATCGAATGGCTGCAGTCTTGGACCAAGCTGATGCGTGGCAAGGGCGGTCGGCTGATCCCGATGGTTGTCGCGATTGGCAACCACGAAGTGAAAGGCGGCTACAAGGGGAAGATCCCGAATGATGCCTCCCATTTCTACAGCCTCTTTGCCCTGCCGGAGAACCGCTCCTACTACGCGCTCGATTTCAACAGATACCTCTCGCTGCTCGTCCTCGACACCGGCCACACGCAGCCGATCATCGGCTCACAGGCTACCTGGCTGGAGAAGGCGCTGGAGACGCGCGCCGAGCAGCAGTTCCTTTTCGCCTGCTACCATTACCCCGTCTATGGGACGGCAAAGGCTTCCAAGGACAAGCTCCCCTCGGAAACTTCCCGTGCGGTCGAGATCCGGAAGCACTGGCTCACGCACATTGATCGTTATGGTGTCTCCGCCGTGTTTGAGAACGACCATCACAACTTCAAGCGCACTCACCGGATCCGAGGTCACAAACGGGACGACGAGAATGGCATCCTTTATCTCGGCGACGGCGCCTGGGGTGTGAAGACCCGCACGGTACCGAAGCCCGGCGAAGCGTGGTATCTCGCAAAAGCCGAACCCCGCCGGCATTTCTTCAACGTCACCCTGAACCCGAACGGCACCGCGAATATCGAGGCGATCAGCGGCAGCGGGACTGTTTTTGATCGCGTCGCTCTGGAGACTCCACGGACCGTGCCGGTTCCTTGAGAGGATTTGAGATCTGAGATTTGAGAGCCACGCACCGGCGGATCGAAGTCGGTGCGGGTGGCGGAGTGGAAAGGCGCACGCCGTAGCGCGTCATCTTGACTGCGGGTGCCCCGACCATCCTAGTCGGAGGCTGATCACCGCGGCAGCGATGGAGTCTCCGGAAAAGAGACGAAGGGTAGCTTGTGAGCGCCCCCGTGGAGCCCGCAGGACTCGGCGCAGGGATGCTCCGGTCACCCGCAGCCAAGATGGCTGGCACTACAACGAAAAGGCGGCCCTTGCGTCGTTGAACTCCGCAGAGAGCCGCCTCTACACAAGGGGCTTCACGCCCCTTCTACATACTACTACGGCTTATTCGGATCCTCGTCCGGATTCACCGTCCACACCACGTCGTTCCCAGCCACCGGAAATGGGAAACGCCCGGTCTCCGTCAGTACATCCGTCACTGGTACGGCTTCCGCATGACCGTCCACGAACATCAGCCAGCCTTTGCTGCGGTAGCGGGCGACGAATGACTTCGCACTGCCCTTGCTCGCGCCGTCGTAATCTTTCTTCGTCTGCTGTGCCATCGAACGCGCTTCACCCGGCATTCCCTGCTCGAGGAAGAGAACGGTGCGTGTCGGCTTCACAATGTCGGATACCTTCACCCGCGCCTTGCGTCCCTCCGAGTCTTTGCGCTGCAGCTTTGTATTGATCGCGATGGCGAAGTACGGCTGGCCCAGCTGCTTCTTGATCGGGTAATCCGCCCCGGGGACGAACAACAGGTTGGAAGGCGTGTAGAATTCCGAGGGGGTGGAAGCGTATTCACCGACGGTTTTGTTCCCCGCCAGTTTGGGAAGGGCATTGTACCAGGCATCGGCATTCTCCGGGTTTGCTGCCGCCTCCCAAGTATCGTCGCCCTTGGAATCCTCCTTGGGCAGCATCCCATCATTTTGTGCCGCGTAAGTCTTGGCCGCTGCGGCGAGTTTGTTCATGCGCACCAGGGTGTCGGCCTTGTAGGAATTCTGGCGGACGATGGAGTAAACGGGGAAGCCGATGCTGAGGAGGACCAGGATGATCGCCGCGATCACGAGGATCTGCATCATTGTAAAACCTGCGGCTGATCGGACGCGGAGACGATAAGGAGAATGTAACATAAGGGGAACTGGTTGGGGTTTGAAGCTGGGGCAGGAAGCCGATACGCAACTTTTGGTCGCTGCTGAATTCTTAACCTCGGTGCTTCCGTCGAGGAAATCATCTTTACTGTGGGTGGTCACCCCACTTCCGCAAACAGAAACGGGACAAATTTGTGCCCGGAGAAACTGAATAACCGCGGTGCATAAGATCAACGGAGCAGTCAAGGAGCACCGGTGCCTAAAGCTTCACTCGCCTCCCCACCTTGCAGATCAAAAGTGAACGATTTTTAATCATTTTTTTATCTCCCCGAGAGATCAGTCTGGTTATCTGGCGTTCATGAAGTGGAAGCATCTCGTCACAACAGCGGTCACTTTGAGCCTTTTCGTGGCAACACAAGTGGTGCATTCGGCTCCTGCATCCCCGATAAAAGGTACAATCCCCGTTCAGGACGATTCGTCGGCGGCCTCGCTTTCGAAAGCAAAGATCGACATCACTCAGGCCCTGCAGGCGGTCTCCAAGTTGCAGCCTGGAAAGATCGTCAAAGCGGAGCTGGAAGAGGAAAACGGATTTCTCGTGTGGGAGATCGAGGTGATCACGGAAGCCGGCAGCATCGCAGAACTTCTCCTGGACGCCGGGGACGGCAGCGTGCTGCGCCGAACTCCGGAAACCAAATAATCGGTACATCCTACCGTCATTTATCCCTCCCGAAGCTCCCCCGGAATTTGCACATGCCGCTGGCCCATCAGACATGTCGGAACATGAGAATACTTGTGGCCGAAGATGAAAAGCCGATCGCGCGGTTTGTCGCAAAGGGGCTAAAGGAGGCGGGATTTGCGGTGGACGCGGTCCATCGGGGCGATGAGGTGCCGAGGCTGCTGCAGACCACACCGTATGATGCCGTGGTCCTCGATCTCATGCTGCCCGGTTGTGATGGGTTGACCGTTCTCCGCAATCTGCGGGCGAGGAGCAATTCGGTGCCTGTGCTCGTCCTGACGGCACGGGGCTCGACCGCCGAAAAGGTGGAGGGGCTCGACGCGGGAGCGGATGATTACATGAGCAAGCCGTTCTCGATCGACGAACTGGCGGCGCGGCTTCGCGCGCTGCTCCGGCGCGGTGGAGATCCGGGTGCTATCACGTACAAGGTGGGCGATCTCTCGCTGGATGTGGTCAGGAGAACGGCGAGCCGGAATGGACGCCGGATCGAGCTGACCTCGCGGGAGTTCGCGCTGCTGGAGTGCCTGATGCGCTCCCCGGGCCGGGTGATCACGCGCACGCGGATCTGCGAGCACGTCTGGGATTATCACTTCGATCCGGGTACGAATATCGTGAACGTGTACGTGCAGAAACTGCGCCGGAAGGTGGATGACGGTGAGGAGGTGAAGCTCATCCATACCGCCCGCGGCGCAGGTTATTACATCAGCGACGAGCCATGATGAAACGCTGGTCGCTACGCACTCAGCTGGGTGTCAATATCGCCCTGCTCGTCCTGGGAGTCCTCGCGGTGTTTGGCCTGATCTCGGGGTTTGTGATCTATGAGGAGCAGCTCGATGTCCTGGACGACCTGATGGAGGATCGTCCGCTGAGCGAGCAGCATGACGAGGCATGGGATCTCCTGGAGGATCTGATCGCAGGTTATGTCGTCGCGTTTCCCGCTGCCGCCGGCGTGGCGGGACTCGGAGCGTGGTGGCTGCTGCGCCGGGGATTGACTCCGCTGGAGAGCGTCGTGGCCGCGGCGGAACAGATCGACAGGCATGCTCTCGGGACACGACTGCCTGTGCCATCGGCGGAGAATGAGGTCGGTCGCCTCACGGTGGTTTTCAACGCGATGCTGGCACGACTCGACCGGGCATTTCAGCAGAATATCCGGTTCACTGCGGATGCCTCGCATGAGTTGCGGACGCCGCTGACGATTCTGCGGGGCGAAATCGAAGGGGCGCTGCAGCAGAGCCGTGATGGAGCTGTCTCGGTGGAGATCCTTGCCGACCTGCTAGAGCAGGTGCAGCGAGTCTCGGATATCACGGAGAAACTTCTCCTGCTGACCAATGCTGATTCCGGCAGGCTGGTGGTGGAGAAGTCGCCGGTAAACCTCTCCGGTCTTTGCTCCGGCTTGATCGAAGACGCCGAGATCCTGGGTGAGGCAAAGGAGATCATCATCGATGCACGCGTGGAGCCGGGTGTGGTCGTGCAGGCCGATGAACACGTGATCAGCCGTGTCCTGCTCAACCTGATCGACAACGCGATCAAGTACAACGAGCCGGGAGGCCGGGTCTGCTTTGAGCTCCGTTCCGACGCGCGGGGAGCTGTCATTGAGATCGGCAACACCGGCCCTGAGATCCCGCCGGAACTGCAGGAGTCGATCTTCGACCGGTTTGTGAGGGTCAATACTTCCCGCTCGCGTGAGAGCGGTGGCAGCGGCCTGGGACTGAGCATCTGCCGTGAACTCCTCGCCGTACATGGTGGCGAACTCCATCTGCGGGAATCAAAGGCAGGATGGACCGTGTTCCGCCTGTCGATCTGAACCGTCGCCTTTCCCTAATCCAACCAAATAACCATATGAAAAACCGTAAACTCCAGCTACTCGGCAGCCTGTGCGCTTGTGTTCTTACAGCGGGCTCAGCGCTCGCGAAGGACAAGCCCGTCACTCTCCAGGAATGTCCCGCCCCCGTACAGGCCGTGATCCGGCAGTACCAGGAAAAGGGGACTCTCGAGGAGATCGGGCTCGATGAGAAAAAGAAGTCGGGGGGCCCGGCTGTCTATGAAGCGAAGTTCACACTGGCTGGTGGTCGCCGGATCGAGCTTCATATCTCTCCGAACGGCACCATCCTGGAGGTGGAGGAAAAAAAGAGGAAAAACTGATGATCTCCCGCCTACTGCCTCCCTGCGTTCAGCAGAAGGCATCATGCCTCCCTTCAAGACTGCAGGCTCTCCTGGCGCTCTCCGTGGTGCTCGCCGGCACTGCGGGATGCATGTCGGAAGCGGCTTCGGATGATCCATCGGCCACCACGTTCTACGGCATGTGCGATGCCTCCGCCGCCGCAGCCCTGGATGCGGAGCGCTTCATCGTGGCTGACGACGAGGACAACATCCTCCGGGTGTACAATCGCGCAGGTGGAAAGCCGCTGTATCAATACGACGTCTCGGAGTTCCTTGGAAATCAGGGGAAGAAGAAACCGAAGGAAGCGGACCTGGAAGCCGCAACGCAGCTTGGCAATCTCACCTTCTGGAGCACCTCACACGGGCGCAACTCGAAGGGCAAAGACAAGCCGGAACGCCACCGGATCTTTGCGACGGAGCTGATCACCGAGGGGGAGAAGATCGAGATCAGACCGGTAGGGCAGCCTTACACCGCCCTGATCGATGACCTCCTCGCAGAGCCAGCGCTGGAGCGATACGGCCTGCAGGCAGCCGCCAAACTCGCGCCGAAAGAAAAGAACGGCCTGAACATCGAAGGACTCGCAGCCACGCCGGAAGGGCATCTGCTGATCGGCTTCCGGAATCCGATCCCAGACGGGAAGGCTCTCCTGGTCCCGATCCTCAACCCGGCCGAAATCATCAAAGGCACGAAGGCAAAACTCGGCGCCCCCATCGAACTCGACCTCCAGGGGCTCGGAATCCGGGCGATCGGTTTGTATGAAAACCGGTACGTGATCATCGCTGGCGCTCCAGCCGAGGGCGGTCTCTCACGGCTCTTCGAGTGGACTCCGGGAACCGTACCCAAACCGATCCCGGGCATCACCATGGAGGGATTGAATCCCGAGGGGCTCGCATTCCACGCGGATGCGCCCGGCAGGAGCGAGTATTTCGTACTCAGCGATGATGGCAGCCGCGAGGTGGACTGCCAGCCATGCAAGAAGCTGAAAGATCCCGCGTTGAAACGTTTCCGCGGCAAAACGGTGCAGATTGGCCGGACGGAAATCGCGGGGCGTTGAGGGAATGACGAAGTTCGAATGACGAAATCCGAAGGAAGTCCGAATGCCCAATGACGAAGGGCATCCCGCGATGCTGCGCCCAAGTCGTCATTCGTCATTCGTCATTCGTCATTCGTCATTCGTCATTCGTCATTCGGTCCTCTCCGGCGTTGCCTGAAATGCAAAGCGCCCGGACCTCTCAGTCCGGGCGCTTGCAGCCCATGAAAAAAGTTTTCGTTATGCCCGGTTAGCGGGAAGCCACCGGCACTCGGCTCTTCCGGGCAATCGCGGAAGCGGCGAACTCACCAGCCGAGGCATGATGGTAAACGCCTCTCTTGCTCCAAGAGTAGATCGGCAGGTACTCGTCCCGGCGGATCGTGTCGGCGGCGATCGGGCGAGAGTTGTTGGTGCAGTCGAGAATCCACCAGCGGCCCTCATGCTTCCACATCAGCCAGGCGTGGCTCATGTTGGAAACGCTCCTGGCCTTACCGACGACAAACCGGACGTTCTGGTCCCCCATCCGCTCCGCCAGCCAGAGAGCCTTGTCTTTGCAATCTCCAGCCCGGCGTGACTCGGTCACATGTGGGAGCGAGGCCACATACGGCTCGGTGAAAGTGTACCGGAAATTCCGTCCCGTGAGCATCAGCTGGCGGACACGTTCCATCGAGGCGCTATTTCCGTGAATACGGCCGAGGACCTGCCGGACCGGACGCATATACGCATCGTACGGGGTGGAGGAGGCGATGGCCCCGAGATCTACCGGTGCGGCAGCGGCATTAAAGGCGGCTACAAATCCGAGGGCAATGGCGGCAAGAAGCTTTCTCATATTATCAGGACCGTGATAATTTCTATAAAGCTCATAAGCTTCAGGCGTGCCACGACGCCCCACCTCCCCGAATTTGAGAGTGCATTTTGCCGAGGTGCGGAACTGCACCGGGCGATTTTCCACCTTGGAAAGTGCTCAACCCGCTGTTCAGGGGCGGAAAGAGAAGGTGAATTACCGCTCTATCTTTGCGGTCATCAACGAAAGCCCCACCCTGCGTTTGCGGAATGACTTAGTGCCTACCCCAGTTGGCGCCACGGCATCTTAATCTTAATCCCTTGGTAATCAGGAGATTACGGCTAGGATCAAGATTGCAGGAGTCTCGCTCGGCCGGGCTAGGCTCTTCCTCTGGAAAAAGGCTTAGAACCCTTCTCTCGGGGGCTTCTTCCTGCCTGTCTTTTCACCGTGCCGCTGTACCTGCCGGGTCAGGCCATCGGCAGTAATCAAACCCACCCGGGATACAGGCACCCCGGCTTCCTGCAGACCTTCCGCCACCCACCAGTTGCACATTTTCGGGAAGTAAAATTTCTCACTTCCGAGAAAGAACGCACTCCGCTCTGAGAACCCCTTCCTGAGGAAAACGGGACTTCCCTTCCGGTCTTTTGCGAATTGTTTGTCCAGATAATCACGAATCCGGGCGAGGTTCGCGGGGGAGAGTTTCAGCCGGACAATGTCGCTCCTCCGGTACACGGCTTCCGGTGGTTTACGCAGGGGGATGACATGGAGTGCGCTATCGGTCGGCCAGAGCGCCGCTTTTGCCGTGGTCCAGAGATTGGGGCGTCTGGCCATGAAGAACTCGCGGTCTCCCCACCCGATCATTACCCACTTGGCGGCGGGATCGGGGATCGATTTGCGGAGCAAGGGCCCGGCATCGCTCTTGCGCAGGGCGATGGCGCTGTGGAAGCCGTTGCTCAGCACCCAGACCGGACCAGGAGCATCGGGAGACCGGTCGCTTTCAGCTTCAGCACCCTGGAGCTGAAAGCTCATGGTGCAGCACATCAGAAGAACCACACGGAAGATGCATATCAGCCGGTCCATGATAGATGTGCGGATCTTATGCAGAGATCCTGTACCCGCGGCGAATTCAATCATTGCCAACCTCCGGACCGCGTCCTTGAATCCGCGCCTCTCGCCGAATGAAGCTTCGCAATCAGCTCCTTGCCCTTGCCTGTCTGGCGGCTTTCTGTGTGCTCGGGTATCTGTATGTGCAGGCATGGGTGGTGCAAAAGCCGTTCGGGATCATCCTTTTTGTCAGCGATGGAATGCTGACGCGGCACCTGACGATCGCGCGACTTTATGAAGGTGGCGCCGATACACGGCTGACCTTGGAATCGTTCCCAAATGTCGCATTGCTCCGCAACCCGGCCAAGGAATTCGCGGTCCCGGACGAAGCCGCTGCAGCGACAGCCCTCGCCACTGGCACGCGCGTGCCGCACCGGAAACTCTCAGTGGATGGGCGCGGTCAGCCGCTGCAGACCATCCTGGATCTCGCGAAAGCGGAGGGCCGCTCCGTCGGCATCATCACCAACGGACCTCTGACTGCCCCCACCCCTGCCGCCTTTTACGCGCATACGGAGGACGCCGGGGATTCTGCCGCACTCGCGGTGCAACTGGTGGAAGGCAGCCGCCCGGACCTCGTTCTTGGCGGCGGCGCTGCAGATTTTCTCCCGGAAGCACGCGGCGGTAATCGCAAGGATGGCCGCGACCTTTTCCAGGAGCTGCAGGCCAAGGGTGCAACGGTCGTCAGCAGCAAGGTCCAGCTGGAGAGTACTCCCGTGAAGCGCGACTCCACCCTGGTGGGACTCTTCAGCGCGGGGCCTCTGGCTTTCAGTCATCAGGTGGAAAGCGGAAGCCAACAGCCGAGTCTCGCCGACATGGTCCGGCGTGCGATCCACCTGCTCCAGCAGAACCGCCATGGATACGTGCTCGTGGTCGATGCGGCGCTCGTGACCATTGCCGCGGAACGCAATGAGGCGGAGCGCACCATTACGGAAACCCTTGCGCTCGATCGCGCGGTGGATGCGGCTATCCGGCAGGCTGGTGAAGAGTCGCTGATCCTCGCCGTGGGCAAACGCTCCGTCGGCGGCCTGATGCTCAACGGTTATCCGCTCCGTCAGGATCACGGCGTAGCGCTGCTCGGCAACAATGTAGCCGGATATCCTTACCTGACCTGGGCCACGGGGCCGAACGGTCCCACGCCGGCAAATCCCGCGCTCCTGACCTCCGGTTCGACACCCGGAGCTCCGACCCCGCAGGCCAAAGCCGAGCCCGCTGCCTTCCAGACTCCATCCGCCCTGGACAATGCGGAAGACGTTCTTGCAGTGGGCAAAGGCCCGGGTTCCGAGAAAGTCCGCGGCTGGATGGACAACACGGATCTCTTCGAGTTGATCAAAGAGGCGATGTAGCGTGCAGAAGTTGAGGGTTGAGAGTTGAGGGTTGAGGGATAAAAGCATGCAGTTTGCACCAGCGGGGTGATGCAGGCCGATTACTGACTTCTGAGCAATGAGTACTTTGCTCGGAGCCTCCGCTCCGCCCGACGGCTTACTAATTTTCGAAACTCCTA
>CBINJX010000005.1:0-18232 GCA_966251085.1 uncultured Verrucomicrobiales bacterium | reverse complement strand
ATAGAATTCCGATGTCGCTTTAGCGGTTTTCTCTCTCCCCTGATGGATTGCGCCTATTGGTTGATCCATTTTCCATCTCCATTGGTGGGTTCTGCCGCTCGCCTGGTCCTTTATTTCTCCCGGGGAGAGACTCCGCGCAGAAGATCACATCATCTGGCTTCTTTTTGCAAGAAACTGAGATGCGACCCCAGGCCGGGAAGAAAACCCACGGAAGGGGCTGGCTTCTTCCTCTTGTGTTTTTTTTGAGCCTCTTTGTGGTCTATATGGCCTGCCGCCAGATGGTTATTGATGCAAACCCTCGGATTTGGGTTATAGTAAGTTCGCTGGCGGCAGATGATCGCTGTTGCACTTGCTGCGACAGAGGAAAGTCCGAACACCTCCAGGTACCATGCCGCGTAAAACGCGCGGGCGCGACGGGCCAAAGTCCGGCGCGACGGAAAGTGTCACAGAAAACAAACCGCCCAGCTTCGGCTGGGTAAGGGTGAAAAGGCGGGGTAAGAGCCCACCGCCCGGCGAGCAATCGCCGGGGCACGAAAAACCCCATGCGGTGCAAGACAAAACAGGGAGCCAGTGGCGCCTGGCCCGTTCGCTTCGGCGGACAGCTCCCGGGTAATAGTCGCATCAACGTTCGCGCAAGCGGGCGTGGCGTCCGGCCTCCGGACGAGAGAAATGATCATCCAAGGCCGGCTGCAAACCGGCTGGGACAAAATTCGGCTTATCGCCGCCAGCACGCATTTCTTTGAAATGCGCCCTCCGGGAAACTGGAGGGCGCATTTTTTTGTCGGGGAGATTGTGAGAAGTGAGAGATAGGACTGGCGCTGTAGTGTCGGTTATCCTGACCTCGGGCGTCATTTAACGGGCGCATGTGGAAGTGCGGTGGCAAGCGACAATTTGTTTCGCAATGCAATCTGTATCTTAAGAAGTTATGGACCTGAAATATTCCGGATTCATGAAAAGATTACGGATTTGGGCTCTCACGATTGGAATCCTGATTGCCGTTTCACACGGACAGCCGCCGGCGCTTGTTACAAAGACATATACCACGGATGGCGGTTATCTTCGGAAGCTCGGATGGGCCGCATACCACTCCAAGCAGAGAAAAAACTCACCGAGTTTTCCACCTCCGGAACCAGGCTCAGGAGTTGTTTGGGAACCTCCTGTCCGCCAACTCCTTGAGGATCTGGGAATGGCCCGCGAACACGGGGCCCGGGTTCTCCATCATGCTTCGGCAAAGAGGCTTTATGTCCGTGCGACACCTGCCTGGCATACGAAGCTCCTTCAACTGCACACTCGCTTAAAAATCCAGTTGAAGGAGGTTGAATTCAAATCTGCAGAGTGAGGTTTCTGACTGTTTGGCACGTCCATACGAGCGCGGCGCTTTCCGTTGCGCAGTCACCTTTGTCTGCGGATGCCCCGACTATCATGGTCGGAGGCTTATCACCGCGGCAGATCCTGAAGTATTCAGAAAGAGTAGAAGGATCGCTTGCAAGTCGTCTGTAAAGCGCGCAGGACTCGGAGCAAGGATGCTCCAGTCCCCCGCAGCCAAGATGGCTGGTGCTACGACGCAAGCGCTCTTCGGAAGGTGCAAAGGGCGATCGACTCGCGTTGTTCCCCATCTGCTCCTTTCCTCCGCTTGCACTCTCCCTACTCTCAGAGTAGCTGAACACGTCCCGTGCGTCGCATCCCAAATGAAGTCATCGAACAGATTGCCCAGGCGAATGATATCGTCGAGGTGATTGGCAGCTACATCTCGCTCAAGCGAGCGGGAGCAACGTACAAGGCGAACTGCCCCTTTCATCAGGAGAAGACCCCATCGTTTAACGTCAATCCGCAGAGGCAGATGTTCAAATGCTTCGGCTGCGGCGCTGGGGGCGGTGTCTTCCGGTTCGTCCAGGACTACGAACACATCGACTTCGGCGCTGCCGTAAGGAAACTGGCCGAGCGAGCCGGTATCCGGATCGTGGACCAGGAGCTCAGCGCTGAAGACCAGGCAGAGCTGGATCTAAAGCGGAGGCTACTCGCCATCCATGCCTCGGCCACGAACTTCTTCCACGTCCAGTTGCTGAAGAAGCAGTCGGCCCAAACGGCTCGGGATTATCTGAAAAGCCGTGGCATTTCTGTGGATGTCGCGCGCGGATGGAAGCTCGGTTATGCTCCCGATTCCTGGGATGCCTTGACGAATTGGCTGCGGGAAGAAGGATTCAAGAAAGACGAGATCATCGCCAGCGGGCTGGTGAAACAGAAAGAAGAGAGCCAGCATTTCTACGACCGGTTTCGCGACCGCGTCATGTTTCCGATCTGCAATGAGCAGGGGGAAGTGATCGCCTTCAGCGGACGAATCCTCAATGCAGCTCCAAACGTGGCGAAGTATATGAACTCGCCGGAGACCCCGATCTTCAAAAAGAGTTCCGTACTTTTCGGCATTAACCGAACCAAACGAGCGCTAATCGATAAAGAATCAGCGATCGTCTGCGAGGGGCAGCTCGATCTGATCACTGCATTCGAGGCGGGTGTCCAAAACGTCATCGCCCCGCAGGGAACCGCCTTCACAGAGCAGCAGGCGCGGATTCTCGGGAAGCTGGTGAAGGAAGTAATCCTCTGCTTCGACTCGGATGCCGCGGGCGACAAGGCTGCGGTGAGATCACTCCCCTTCCTTCTCAACGAAAATCTCGGGGTTCGCCTCGTCGAGATGCCCCCGGGCGAAGATCCGGATTCACTGATCCGAAATCATGGGCCAGATGCCTTTCGTGAGCGTGTCGAACAGGCTCGCGACTTCTTTGACGTACAGCTCGATCGTCTCTCGAAGCGCCCCGACTTTCACTCGCCACAGGGCCGGGCTCAGATGGCACGCCAGTTCGGCGAGTGGGCCAGCTATGTGAAAGACCCGCTGATGCGAGAGATGCTCTCGAACAAGCTCAGCAGCCGCTTCGAGGTTTCCCAGCAGCAGTTTGCAAAGCTGGTAAACAAGCCGGAGCCGCCCCCGCAGCACCATTATCATGAGGTCAGCGAGGAGGACGAGATTCTGAACGCTCCTATCAAAAAGGAGCTACCCAAGCTCAACCCCACGCTTCACCTGCTCGCCATGGCCGCGCTCCATGATCTGGATGCGCGAGCCTGGATCCTCGAGGAAGAGTGGCGAGACCAACTCGCCGGCGAACCGGAAGCGGGACTCCTCATCAAGATCCTCGAAGCCGACTACGAGCCCGGAAACCCGGCTTCAGCCCAGGCATTCCTCACCACTCTGGAAGCCAATGAGGAAGCCGTAGTCTCCGGAATGATCAGCGACAAACCGCCGGTGCATCCGCTTACGGTCGCTCGCGATTGCTGGAACGAATTGGAACGCCGTCAGATACGACGCCGCATCGAAGCGATAACAGCCCGCTTGCGGACGCCAAACCTGACAGGTGAAGAGATCACCACTCTTCAGAAAGAAATTCTTGACCGTCAAAAACGCCTTCTCGATATTGCGCCGCCTTTGTCCCCGCCCCTCTAGTATGTGAACGCGGACGCGCGTTATAGAGGTGCGGGGATAATCTTTCCAAATACTCGGGTATGCCCAGATCCACACCGAAGACCGACTCACCCAAGACCACCAAAGCCGAAGTCAAAACACCAGCCCCGAGTTCGAAGAAAACAGCCGACAAGGTTGCGGAGAAAAAGGAAAGCAAGAAATCCAAAGCTGCCACTGCAGCAACTGCGGACACTGAACCGCACGGCGACAATGGGCATACTCCCGCCGCGATTTCCGCTCCTGCTCCCCTTCCAGTCGCTGCTCCGGCACCGTCGATTCACCCGGCGCTGCTCTCTTCGCTCGATCAGCCTGACATGCAGGAAAAGCTCCGTGAGCTCATCAAGCTCGCCAAGGAGCAGGGCTATCTTACCTTTGATGACCTGAATGAGGCCCTCCCGGAGGGAATGAACGATCCCGACGAGATGGAGACGATCATGAATCGCCTCCGCTCGATGGAAATCGATGTGATCGATGCTTCTGATGTCGATCGCTACAAGGACGGGAAAAAGGGCGAGGATTCCGACGACGAGGAGGAGAAGGACGACAAGACCGAGCAGAAGCTCGATATTCTTGACGATCCGGTCCGCATGTACCTCAAGCAGATGGGCCAGGTCCCGCTGCTCACCCGCGAGCAGGAGGTGGAAATCTCCAAGCGCATCGAGGATGCGGAGCTGAACGTCCAGAAGCACATCAACCGCTTCGGTTTCACGGTCCGCCTCTATCTCGATCTCGCACAGAAGCTCCAGGAAGGTCGTGAGCGTTTCGACCGCGTCATTCTCGACAAGAAGATCGAGAGCCGCGAGCGGTACATGAAGTACCTGCCGCGTCTCTGCACGAATCTCGAAACCGCAGCTGCGGAAGCCTCACGCCTCTACAAGGCATATGTGAGCAGCGGCGGCAAGAGCCGCGATTCGAAGTCCTATCAGGAGTTCCACAAAGCTCACACTGCCGTCCAGAAGCTCTATCCGAAGTTCTTCTTCAAACAGAAGGTCACGGAAGAGTTCGTCCATCAGGCCGACGAAACCTATCGGGTCATCCAGCAGATCAAGGACGAGATGAACCGCGCCGCCAAGAAGGAAAAGGCCGGCAAGGAAGCTCCGAAGGTTGATTATGCCGCGAAGCTCAAGGAGCTGCAGCTACGCACCTGGATGAGCCCCGAGGAGTTCGAGGAGGACTATGCGGAGCTGAAGGTTTGGCTGAAGAAGGCGCTCAAGGCCAAGACCGAGATGGTCGAAGCCAACCTGCGTCTCGTGATCTCGATCGCCAAGAAGTACACCAATCGTGGCCTCTCCTTCCTCGACCTGATCCAGGAAGGCAACATGGGCCTGATGAAGGCGGTGGAGAAATTCGAATACCGCCGCGGTTACAAGTTCTCGACTTACGCCACCTGGTGGATTCGCCAGGCAATCACCCGCTCAATCGCCGATCAGGCCCGGACAATTCGTATTCCGGTGCACATGATCGAGACGATCAACAAGCTGATGCGGGTGCAGAAGCAGCTCGTCCAGGACTACGGCCGTGAGCCCACCCCGGAAGAGGTTGCAGATGAAATCCAGCTGCCGGTCGAGCGTGTGCGTGCCGTTCTCAAGATGGCGCAGCAGCCGATCTCTCTACAGGCACCGGTCGGCGACAGCGACGACACCAGCTTCGGTGACTTCATTCCGGATAACTCCGCAGAAGACCCGAGCGATGTGACCGCGATTGCGCTCCTCAAGGAGAAAATCCGTGACGTCCTCGACACCCTCACCGAGCGCGAGCGCCAGGTTCTGGAGCAGCGTTTCGGATTGGTGGACGGCTATAGCCGTACGCTCGAGGAGGTTGGCCGTCAGTTTAAGGTCACTCGTGAGCGTATCCGTCAGATCGAGGCGAAGGCGCTCCGGAAGATGCGTCATCCTACACGTATCCGGCAGCTCGAGGGCTTCCTCGAGGCGCACGAGGGGCAGTAATCCGTCCTGAAACTTAATCGTAACCCTGATCTTACTCCTCGGTGTCCGGCTCAATCCCGCTCCACGGATAAAGTAAGAATAAGATGAAGTTTATGATTAAGAGGCGCTCGCGATAAGGAAGCGTTCAACGACTTAAAAAGGGGAAGCTGAGGAGCTTCCCCTTTTTCATTGTGAAATCCTCGCAACTTCCTGCGAACTACTGAGTTTCACCGATAGCATGAACAGCGAAGAACACGACGACCTCTGGCATTTGCTTGGCAAGGCTCGCCAGCCGACTGTGTCGCCCTTCTTTTCACGCGACGTGATTCGGGAAGTGCGCAATCTGCGCCAGGAGCGATCTGGGTTCTTTGCTTGGTTGCGTCGCCACTGGCAGATACCGGCTCTCGGCACCTGTGCTGCAGTATTGGCGGCCGGAGTGTTCATCAAGTCAGCCCATTCCGAGCGCCTAGCCATGGAGGCTCATCAGGAGCAACTCCTCGTTATGGCTGAAACGGTTTCCGAAAGCCCGGACTATCAAGTGATTGCACATCTCGACGAACTCCTCGATTCAGAGGAGAGTTCCCTATGGCTGGAAGGAAACACCTACTGATTTTTACACTCGCTCTCGCCACTGCCTCCACTGCCCTCTTCGCAGCGGATCAGCAGGAAGTTCCCGCCCCGGGACCTAAGCATGGTGGAAAACGGGCTGGCAAGAATGCGGGACCAAACTCGCCAGAGTTTGAAAACGTGCGGCGCGCGATTGATGCGCTCACACCTGAGCAACGCCGCCGCTTCCAGGAGAATTTCGCTAAGTGGATTAACCTCTCCCCTGAGGAAAAACGTGCCCTACGGGATCGTGATGAGCAGCGGCGAAAACGCGTACGTCTGGAGGTGGACAAGGCCATCAAGGAAGCCGGGCTTCAGTTGGACGCAGAACGGCGTGAGCAGTTTGCGAAGCGTTATGCCGAAGAGCGGCGGAAGCTTGAGGAACAGCTACGGCGTGAGACACAGGAGAAACGTCAACCGCGGCTTCGGGAGATCGTTGGAAAACTGAAAGAGGAGTTTTCAAATCCCGAACCGCCGTCTTCACCTGCCGCGCCAAACTAATTACCAACCTTCAGAGGAGCCTCCAATGAGGCGGGGCGCGTGAAGGCGGGAAGAAAAAGTACTCAGTACTCAGTGCTCAGAAGTCAGTAAACAGCCCCTGCTTCGCAACGCTCACCCGCTCTGATCCGCCGGTGCGTGGCTCTCAACTCGATACTCTCAACTATTCACTTTCAGAGAAGCGAACTGCGGCTCTATGCCGAATTCCCTGCCTTCGTCACAAAGGCAGCTGAATCGTAGTATGTCTGGAATTCCCCGACCTGCCCGTTTTCATTAAGGCGGAGGATACTTACTCCTCGGTAATCAATCGGGTGACCATCTTTCAATGTCCCGTGAGATTTCCACTCGAGAACCGCCGCGTGATCGGCAGCAGTGGTCGCCGAGAACTCGGAATGGATTTCGCGAAACTGCTCGAGGTATCGCTGCCAGAATTCTCGAACTCCTTGGCTGCCATGGAGATCCTGAGCAGCCCCAAGATTCCCGAGCACGGCATCCTCGGCGAAGAAATTTGCGAGTTCCTCCACATTGCGACTCTGCTCCATCTGCTGGAGTGCTTTCTCGAACTGTTCCGCGATTTGACGAGTATCGGCAGCCATAAGAAATCGAGTTTGTCTGCTCAGTTTCGAGAAACGCTAGAACGGCGGTCTTGCCCCGTTCCTTTGATCGCTCGCCCCCGAGCGACAGTCCGTGATCGCCGGTGCCTCACCGCCAACCATCCGCGGTTCCCGGCCGCCCGCTCAACCATCATACCACCCCGACGATCATGGGCTGTCGCCCAAGGCTTCCTGAACTTGTTTCGCTCCCTGGCGCGGAACCGGATGGCTCAGTGTTTTGGCAAGCCTGCCTGCCCCGTGGACGAGCAGGCTTGGCCGGATCGAGCATTCGTGTCGCTGCACGCCTGTCCCTCTCGATCGCGAGGTCATCTGTGGAATAGCCACGTGACATCAGCATGGAGCAGAGGGAACGATTGTGCGACGTGCGGAAATTTGAGGATTGTGAGTCGCGGACACCTCAGCAATTTGATCACGAATGGATCAATTCGAGACGGTCTTCAACATAGCCGAGGGGATCTTCTGGAGTCTTATCGCTCTCGGCATGGCCGTCGGCGCATTCCGCCACAGGGGGAAAAAGCGCGGCATCCTTTCCAAGGCTGCCTCCGCTTTTACACTTTTCGGGATCTCGGACTGGATAGAAGCGGAAACCGGCTCATGGTGGGAACCTTGGTGGCTCCTCGTACTGAAGGTATCCTGCGTGGCAGTCCTCATCTTCTGCCTGCGAGAATGGCACCTTCTGAGCACGGCAAATTCCCGTAGCCAGTCACCAAAGGAGTGAATGCAACCTCCTCCTTTCCATCTCCCGGCAAAAAAGAAAGGCGGATACCCACAAAGGGGCATCCGCCTTCCGGAGAAGTCTTAGTCTTGCCGATTACGCCGCTTTTCGCACACCCAAGTTGTTCAGGATCGACTCGAAGATCACGCGGCCTTCATCACTGCCGAGCTTGAGGTCACAAGCGCGCTCCGGATGCGGCATCATGCCGAAAACGTTTCGGGCCTTGTTGCAGATGCCTGCGATGTTGTCGGCCGAGCCGTTCGGGTTCGCCTCATCGCTGACGACGCCATTCGCATCACAGTACCGGAGAACGATCTGCTGGTTGCGCCGCAACTCGGCGAGAGTCGCCGCATCAGCCACATAACATCCTTCGCCGTGCGCAATCGGGATGCGCAGCACCGTTCCGGTCCAGCTGGCGTTAGTGAAAGGGTTTGCGATCTGGTCAACGCGCACGTGCACGTGCTCACAGACGAAATGGAGTGAACGGTTGCGGATCAGTGCCCCGGGAAGAAGACCCGCCTCGCAGAGAATCTGGAAGCCGTTGCAGATCCCGAGCACCAGCTTACCCTTCCCCGCCTCTTCGATCACCGACTTCATGACCGGCGAGAACCGCGCAATGGCGCCACAGCGCAGGTAATCCCCGTACGAGAATCCACCAGGGAGCACAATCAGGTCGTAGTCGGCAACGGACTCTTCCTTGTGCCAGACGTAATCGACCTCGACTCCCATCTCGCGGAGTACAAGATGGCAATCCTGGTCGCAGTTGGATCCGGGGAAGCGGATAACGGCAGCTTTCATTCGCATCACAAAAGTTGAATCTTGGAGAATCAGCGGAAAAAGGAAGATCCGCTATTACCCCTCAATTATCAACTGGTAGTCCTCAATTACCGGGTTGGAGAGCAGATCGCGGCAGATCTCGTGAAGCTGTGCTTCCGTATCCGCTCCACTACCATCGATCTCGATCTCCATGAACTTGCCGACCCGCACGGACTGAACGGCACTGAGTCCGTGGTGGTGGACGGCTTCGCGTACCGCGACGCCCTGAGGGTCGAGCACGCTTTGTTTTGGCATCACAATAACCTTGGCTTTCATTTGGCGGGCGAGACTATGAGTGGGTCGCGAAAGTTCAACGGAAAACCTGACGCCGTGAACGCCGGCCGTTCGCCCTGAGTCCAAGGAGGTCTATGGACAGAACCACACCACCCTACCCATTACAGGGCCGAAATTGCGGGATGACATTTTCAGAGTTTCTCCGATATGGTTCTGACATGATTTGCCCTCATCGCCTGCTTGCGGGCGCGCTGGCTTTGCTGTGTCTCTGCGCCGCGACGAGCGCCCAGGAGAGCGCCGCACCGGAATCGATTCCTGCTCCTGCACCTAAACTCAAGCCCCTCACACTTGAGGAAGTCGCGGGTGCGGCGAAGGTGGATGCGCTTTCCATCCCGACACCGGGCGAATTGATGACGGCCCTGAACAAGTATGGAAAGCCGGATTGGCAAGGCCAGTACCGCCCCCCCATCTCGACGACTTATAGCAGTCGTCCGCAGATGGCGCTAAATCTCGGGGGTTTGATTGCGGATGGATATATTGCGGTCCAGGCCGAGGACGCTCAGCAAGTGAAGAACATCGGACGGGATATCATCGCTCTCGCAAAGCCTCTCAGTGTTCAGGAAGATATCATCAACCGCGGTAAGAGCCTCACTGAGTTTGCAGAAGCAGGACAGTGGGATGTCCTCAAGGAGGAACTCGAGGCTACGCAGAATGAGGTAAAATCTGCGATGGTGAACAACAAGGACCAGGCGCTCATCGCATTGGTCACGGTTGGTGGCTGGGCCCGCGGCACGGAGGTGATCAGCAACTACGTGGCCAATCACTACTCTGAACCGGCTGCAAAGCTCCTACGTCAGCCCGCAATTGCCCGTTACCTTCACGAGCAGTTGAGTTCACTGCCGGAAAGAGTCCGTGATGATCCGACTGTAAAGAAGACGCGCTCGATGCTGCTCGACCTCGAACAGATGATTACCTTTCCTCGTAATGCAACCATGGATCCAGAGTCGGTGAAACGCCTCAACTCATTGGCTTCGGATTTGGTAAAAGAGATTTCTAAGAAAAGAGAAGCGAAATGAGACACTGGCTCCTGTATGGCCTATTGACTGTTGGTATGGCTCTCCAGCCGTGCACTGCGGCTCCGACGGATGAGGAGGTGCAGGCACGGAAAACGGCGCTCGAATTGGCGGGAGCCTTCTCAAACGACGGCTTCAAGCTCCGTGACGGAAACTGGTGTGGGAAGCTTGTGCCAGGTAAAAGCCAGGTGATTCAGGTGAACCTCTACGCAGGAAATGAGTATTGGTTTTCCATGGGTGCAACGGCTGCAGCAAAGAAGCTGGCATTGAGCGTCTATGACGAGTTCGGTCGCCCGGTCGATTTTGAGCCATATGCTGAAGGTCAGACCGCCGCTGCGGGTTTTGCCCCTACGGTAAGCGGGCCGTATTACATCAAGGTGGAGTCACTGGAAGGTGAACCCGCAACATTCTGCCTGATTTACTCCTACAAGTAATTTCCTCAACGGGCTGCATAGCCGCTGAGACTTCCGGGGAGCACAGAAATACAAAGTCCTAGGTTAGTCCGATTCTATCGCATTCATCGATGACAAACGAACCCTCAACCACAGAGAAGACAGGCGGCCCTCGCGTTAATCAATTCTCTATCTTTCTGCCGAATAAAGTCGGCGCGCTCCTGGACGTGGTGAAGTTACTGAATGATCGCAAGGTGGATGTCGTTGCGATCAGCGTGCAGGATTCTGCGGATACCGCGATCGTGCGCATCGTGGTGAGCGACCCGGAGAGTGTTCAGGATGTCTTTCACGAGCACGATATCCCCTTCTCAATGTGCCAGCTTTGCGTGGTCGAATTGAGAGAAGGAGCGACAGAGCTCGGAAAGGTTCTTGCGGCTCTTCTCGCGGCGGAGGTGAATATCTTTGGCGCCTATGCGCTGCTGACACGTCCCCGTGGGCGCACGGCTCTGGCGATTCACGTGGAAGATGATGAATGCGCCTGTGCTGTTCTAAACAGCCACGGGTTCACCATCCTGGGGCAAAGCGATATCTCCCGCTAGCCCGTTACAGGCAGCCAATTAGCCAATTGGCTGCAATTTTCTCCCACAGGTGGAAGGACGCGTCGGTCTGCGCACCTTCCACCCTGTTCTTGATGCTTGTCTTGAACTTTGGCGGCCTACTTTTGGCGTAGTTAGCTTAACACGCCTTCCGCACGAAGCTCGGTCAACAATCTCCCATGCTGCTCGTGATGGTAGTGATGTGCGCGGAATCCCACCTCGCGAGCGCTCGCGATGTTTGGTAGCAGGTCGTCAATGAAAAAGGTCTCGGTCGGATTGATGCCGAGCTGCTTCACCGTAATTTCGTAGATTTCCCGCTCCGGCTTGGAAGCGCGAACCTTGTAGGAATAGATGGCGTCATCGAAGAGCGAGAAAACCGGATAGCGCCGGAGAATGAAATCCACGTGGATGTCGCTCGTATTCGACAGGAGATACAGTGGATAGCGGCCGCGCAGCTGATTCACCAGGTCGATCATCGGCTGGTTCTCCGTGAAAATGTCCTCCCATGCGGAAATGAAATCAGTGTCAGTTCCGGTGTAGCGCAAGATCGCACGCACCTCGGCCTGGAAATCAGCGCGTTCCATTCGGCCGCCCTCGTATGCGGCTTTTACGGGCTCAATCAGCTCCAGAATTGTCTCTGCTGCGGGATCACAGTGATGCGCCAACTTCTGGAGCGCTAAGTTAAAGTCGAACCGAAGGAGGACGTTGCCGATATCGAAGAGGAAGGCGCGAATCATGGATGAAACGAATGGGAGCGAAGCCTCGTAGCGGCAGCTAGATTTTTTGCAAGACCGCCTCGGCAATCCGCATCGCCGCGTCAGGCCGGCTAATCCGAGTGATATTTGCCTCCCATTCACCCCATTTCTTTCCTCCCCCAGCAAATACCTCCTCAATCGTTGAGGCAATGGCATCAGGGGTTTCGGCGAGCCGACCGCAATTGTTTTCCATCAGGAGACGGGCATTGCCCTCTTCTTGCCCGGGGACCACCTGAGTGATGATCATCGGTGTGCGGGCAGCAATTGCCTCCTGCACTGCTGCGCCACCCGCTTTTCCGATCAATACATGGTGAGTCATCAGAAGTTCGGGCATCTGCGGCGTCCAGCCGTGAATCTCAATCTTTCGACCAGCGGAATCGGCAACGCTCCTGATGGATCTGTGGAGTTCCTCATCCTTCCCAACTGTAACGGTAAGTTCGATACCTCGAACGCGCAGAAGGCGGTCCACCAGCGCGGGCGCGCGATTCTTCGCCGCATTAATCATGTAGAGAACCCGAGCAGGCTGCCCCTCAACCGGCGGTCGGCGTTCCGGTCGATCCAAGGCAAACCGGGGCGGCACCGGGAATCCCATCACGCAGATCTTCGCCTCTGGCACTCCTGAATTGTTCATTGCCCTTGCGGTATCTTCGTTAGGAACAAAGAACAGATCTGTGTCGCAGCGGTACCACACAGAATTCACCGTGATGGAATCGGTAACGACCGTGAACTGCTGG
The DNA here is from genome assembly GCA_966251085.1 of uncultured Verrucomicrobiales bacterium. GTDB lineage: Bacteria > Verrucomicrobiota > Verrucomicrobiia > Chthoniobacterales > Chthoniobacteraceae > CBINJX01. The sequence continues at coordinate 5,763 of CBINJX010000005.1, read as the reverse complement.
AACGACAGACCGGTCCGGGCGCGGATACGGTTCAGAAGGTAATTGAAGATCGGATAGGTGGACACCACCGCAGAGGGCTGTTTCTCCTGCATTGCTCTTGTCAGCGCCGCCTCCAACTTTCCCAAGCCCCCCACCATGGCGTGCACAAGCGGCGTTGTATCGAGAATTCCATAGAGTGCAGCCCAAATGCGTGGCGCTCGATCAATCAGCCGAAGATAGTCTCGTCGGGTTCGATGATAGAAATCACCGTACGCCGCAGGAAAAGGATCCAGCACTTCGGCCGAGGCACCACCGACTTGCTCAAAACCCGCATACAATCCCCGAGCCGCAGCGTTGTGGCCTTCGCCGTAGCCGGCGCTCAGAATCAAGACTTTCTTCATTGTCGCGCTGAGGCACTACCGTCCGCGAATGCGGGTGGCAACCGCAGGTGTGTGATAATTTGCAAAAGAAATCCGTGATTTTCTGCAACTCTCCATTAGTTTCCGGCCAAGGAATCCCCTCCCAAACGCATGAGAAAATCTGCATTTACCCTCATCGAACTCTTGGTTGTTATCGCAATCATTGCGATTCTCGCCTCGATTGCGCTCCCTGTTTTCAATAGCGCGGTAGAAAAAGCGAGAGCTTCAACCGACGCCGCAAACCTGAAGAACTTGGGTGTTGGCATCAACGCTTACCTCAACGACAACGAGGATGCCATGTTTCCTACGGATGGAAACCCAGCATGGCCGACCCTCCTTCAAAAGAAGTATGTAACCGACTGGAAAGTTTTCCGTTCACCGTTCGATCGTGAGACTTCGCAGCGCCCTAAGAAGGATCAGGCGCCCGGTGTCCCGGTGAGCTATGGAATCAATTCGAACCTCTTTAATTCGCACGCATCCAAGTTTGCCGCTCCTTCGGAACTGGTGATGGCTGCTCCGTCTCCAAATGGTGGTTCCGGATCTGATCTGACTTTCAACGGAACTTCCGAGACGAACGTTACACTCATGCCTCCTGCAGGTGGTGCTGCCAACAAGCGTGGCACGCATAGCAAGGGCAACATGATCAATGTGCTCTTCGCAGACACCCACGTCTCCAACATGACTTGGGCTGATTATTCCACGAGCAACAGCGAGGCTGGCATGCGCCGCTGGTTCCCAGAAGGACGTCCCGTGGAGGACTAATCCCCCGCCAACTCAAAAAGTTCACCAGGCCAGGTCTTCGGACCTGGCCTTTTTCTTTTGTTGCATCCTCAGCGAGATGAGGGTTTGGCGGGATCAACGAAAAAGCAGTGACGATGCACGCTGGCAGCAAGCAACTGCCGGTACACGGAGCGAGGAATTTCCAATGCTCCAAACGTTCGCAGGTGCGGAGTGATCCACTGAGTGTCGAGCAGGGTGAACCCGCGCGTTCGCAACCGCTCGACCAAGGCATGTAGTGCTACTTTTGAAGCGTCGGTCTTCTCGTGGAACATCGACTCTCCAAAGAACGCACCTCCGATTGCCACTCCGTACAAACCACCGGCAAGCTGTCCCTCAAACCACGTCTCTACGGAATGTGCATATCCCAGATGATGGAGTTCGACATAGCTCTCTACGATCTCGTCGTTTATCCAAGTCTCATCGCGCTGCGCACAAGCGCGCATCACCGCTTCGAACGCTGTGTTGATCCTGATCTCGAAGATCTGTTTCTTCAGAGTGCGACGAAGTCCATGCGGCACATGGAATGTATCCAACGGGATGATTGCTCGTGGGTCGGGTGAAAACCACGCGATCTCACCGTTCTCCATGGCCATGGGGAACACGGCATTTCTATAGGCGTGAAGCAACAGATCCGCAGGGATCATAAATTTTCAGTGAAATCGCAGCTGGAACGGGTGACGAGTGAGAAGTTCGCAGAGTGTTCCACACTCGTCACTCGACACCCACTTTCTGTCACTCTAAAACGCGCCCATGAAAGCTCTTCTTGCCGTGCTCAGCGCTGCTGCTGCCAGTGTGCTCTTCGTGGGTTGTGAAACTGATGTTCCTCCCGACCCGACGAATCAGCCCTCAGAAAAGCTACGTCGCGGCGTCACCGGACAGGGAGTGTTGTACCAGCCCGATCGCACAGGCGACCCCCTCATCCGTGAAAGCACACGGGTGGGATACTGATCTCCAGTTCTCCGGAAAGAAGCAGCGAGCATCAAAAGATGGCGGGCGCAGGTTGCGCCCGCTCTCATTTTGGTGCTCCTTTATCGTTTTTTAGCAGCCGTCCATTTATCTCCGTCCGCTCCTGCGGTCATCTTCTGAACGCACCTTTCAATGTCCCAGTCCGCTCATTCACGTATCGTCATTCTCGATTTCGGTTCCCAGTACACGCAGGTAATCGCCCGGCGGATCCGCGAGTGCCAAGTTTACTCCCAGATTCTTCCGTACAACACCCCGGCTGACAAGATCGCCGAGTTAAATCCAAAAGGTGTCATTCTCTCCGGTGGCCCTGCCAGCGTTTATGGCGAAGATTCGCCGCAGCCCGACGTCGAAGTTTTTAATCTCGGAGTTCCGGTTCTCGGCATCTGCTACGGAATGCAGCTGATGGCCCATCATCTCGGCGGGAAGGTCGAATATGCAGAGCGGCGCGAGTACGGAATGGGACTGCTGAAGGTGGCTGAGGCTGACTGCGCACTGTTCAAGGGCTTGGGCGAGGTCGTTGACATCTGGAACTCCCACGGAGACAAGGTCACGAAACTTCCTCGTGGATTCCGTGCGGTAGCAAAGACCGACAACTCTCCCTTTGCCGCCATCGAGCATCCGAAGAAGCGCTTCTTCGGTCTTCAGTTCCATCCGGAAGTCGTCCACACACCGCGCGGCAAGGAGCTAATCCAAAACTTCGTGTATGAAATCTGCGGCTGTAAGATGGATTGGACGATGGGCTCCTTTATTGAGGAGGCCTGCCAGAAGATTCGCGAGCAGGTCGGTGAGGATCACGTGATCCTTGGCCTTTCCGGTGGCGTGGATAGCAGCGTCGCGGCCGCTCTGTTGCATAAGGCGATCGGCGATCAACTCACCTGCGTCTTCGTAAACAACGGTCTTCTCCGTGCTCGTGAGGCTGAAACGGTGCAGCGGGTGTTTGGAGAGAACTTCAAGGTGAAGCTCAAGTACGTGGACGCCTCGACCCGATTCCTGACCAAGCTCAAGGGCGTTACCGATCCAGAGCGGAAGCGGAAGATCATCGGTTACGAATTCATTCGCGTCTTCGATGACGCCGTGCGCGATCTCACGAAGAAACAGAGCAGCAAGAAAAAAGCTCCGCAATTCCGTTGGCTCGCTCAAGGCACGCTTTATCCCGACGTGATCGAGTCCGTCGCTATCGGCGGAAACCCGGCAGCATTGATCAAGAGCCATCACAACGTCGGCGGCCTGCCGAAGAAGATGAAGCTCAAGCTCGTCGAGCCGCTCCGGGAGCTCTTCAAGGACGAGGTGCGCGAAGTCGGCGCTCAGCTTGGACTCCCGAAGGAGATCGTGCATCGCCAGCCTTTCCCAGGTCCTGGTCTCGCTGTCCGTATCCTCGGCGATATCAACCGCGAGCGTCTCCGGATTCTCCGTGAGGCCGACACGATTGTCGTCTCCGAGATGAAGGCAAGCGAGTGGTACTATCAGGTGTGGCAGAGCTTCGCCGTCCTCCTGCCCGTTCGTAGCGTCGGTGTCATGGGTGATGAACGCACCTATGAAAACACGGTGGCAGTCCGCATTGTCGAAAGTCAGGACGGCATGACCGCAGACTGGGTTCGCCTGCCGTACGAGATCCTCGCAAAGATCTCCACGCGGATCATCAACGAAGTCAAAGGCGTGAACCGCGTCTGCTACGACATTTCCTCAAAGCCGCCGGCCACCATCGAGTGGGAGTAACACCGTACCAGCGGTCCAGCCCCTACGAGTCTCTCTGATCAAGGAGGCGAAGTGCATAAGCGCTTCGCCTCCTTTTCTTTTGCTGAGAGCCTGGATTGATGTCCGCGAAGTCGTCGGCTGACGCGATACTCCTGCGTGCCGACATCTCCTTCTGAGATCCGCTTTGCTGCGGACGCTATGGTGCAGTCACTTGCCAAGTGGCTGAGGCTCTTGGGGTACGACTGCATTGCCGGAGATGAATACTTCGGTCGCAGACTGGTAGAAAGAGCCGTGCAAGAGGACCGCTGGATCCTCTCGAAGAACACCACCTTTGATCACTACCTGCCGAAGCCGCTACTGGAACAGATGCATCTCTCCCCCGTAGCCAGCGAGAATCTTCCGGAGCAACTGCGTGAGGTAGTCTCCCGCTTCGATCTCAATCGAGAGGGATTCCTCTTCACCCGATGCGTGGAATGTAACGTACCGCTGGAGGAGGTGAGCCGGGCGGCAGTGGAAGACCAACTCCCGCCCGATGTCGCTGCCAATCAAATCCACTTCTGGCGATGCCCGCACTGCAAGCGGGTCTATTGGCATGGGAGCCATGTCAGCCGCAGTATTGAGCGGCTGCATGGATGGTTAGCGGACCAGAGGTGAGCGCAGAGTCTCCCGCGACAATCAGCCCTGACTGAGCAACTCGTGCGATAGAACGCTGAGGCAATAAAGGGCAGCCGTCTCCGTCCGGAGAATGATTGGACCCAGGGTTACCGGACGGCAGCCGTGACTCTTTGCGAGTGAGATTTCCGCGGGAGTAAAGTCGCCCTCCGGCCCCACGAGGATCAGCACCCGCTTCGGCGCCGTCTCACCAGCTTCCGCAAGCACCTGCTTCAGGTGTTTCGCATCCGGCTGCAGGGACGCGATCAGCATCAGATCAAACTTATGCCCGGCCTCGAAAAACGCCTTTGGCGTGAGTGGCGTATGAACCGTAGGAAGCCAGTTCTGCCCGCACTGTTTGCAGGCCTCGATCGCGACACGTTGCCACTTCTGCTTCTTCTTCAGCGCATCGTCCGGAGTGCACTGAACCACCGTCCGCTCGCTCAAGAGTGGCGCAATGGCACTCGCACCCAACTCGGTCGCCTTCTCGATGATCAGCTCCATGTTCTTCCCCTTCGGCACAGCTTGACCAAGGGTAATCTCGCATGAGAGCGGCGGCGTCTTCACCTGTTGAACCTTCCGCAACGCAACACCATCGCGCTTTGCAGCCGTGATCTCCGCTGTCGCTTCTCCGCCCTGCCCGTTGAAAACCGTCAGCCGATCGCCTTCCTTCAGCCGCAATACATCCACCGCATGGTGTGACTCACCAGGATCGAGGGCTAGCCGATCGGAACTCCAAGCATAGGGCGGGATGTAAAAACGGGACATACCGCCACGATGCCGAATATTTCGCGCCGGAGGCAAGACACCGGCGCGTCATATTGGGAGAGTTGAGAGCCGGTGAAGGGCGGATCGCGGTACCGCCCTTCCCCCCTTAACGGAAGAACTCTTTCGCCTTCTCGAAGAAGCTCCTATGGAGCGGCGAATTATCTTCGCCCATCAGCTCCGCAAACTCCTCCAGCTTCTTCCGCTGCTCGCCGTTCAGCCTGGTCGGCACTTCCACCAACACTCGGACGATCAGATCGCCGCGGCTGGTGCTATTCAGCACAGGCATTCCCTTGCCGCGCAGTTTAAACGCCGTGTTGCTCTGCGTTCCGGCTGGGACTTTGAGTTGCGCCTCTCCATCGAGAGTCGGGACGCGAAGCTCACCGCCGAGCGCAGCGGTGGTGAAACTCACCGGCACTTCACAGAAGAGATGCTCTGCTTCGCGTTCGAAGATTTCGTGTTCCTTGATGTGGATCACCACATACAGGTCACCCGGAGGACCTCCACG
>CBINJX010000004.1:0-20614 GCA_966251085.1 uncultured Verrucomicrobiales bacterium | reverse complement strand
GGGCTGCTCGTCCGGAGCAATCAGGGGCGTCCGACGAAAATCGAGGGCAATGCGCTTCATCCCGCCAGTCTCGGACGCAGCAGCGTCCACATGCAGTCGGCCCTTCTGGATCTCTATGACCCGGATCGATCCAAGGCGGTGATGCATCGCAACCGGCCTGCAACGTGGGGCGAGTTTCTAGGTGATCTAATGACGCATCGAGAACGTTGGAAAGCGGACCGCGGAGCCGGGGTACGGCTGCTGACCCACCGCTTCGGATCGCCTACCTTGCGAGCCCAGGTCCACCGGTTTTTACAGATATTTCCCGAAGCTCGCTGGCATTTGCATGATCCTGCATTTCCGGAAGTCGCGATGCCCACGCGGCTTCATCTCGAGGAGGCGGATGTGATTCTTTCTATCGATGCCGATCTCTTCGGCCCGGGCGGAGCGGATTTGGAGACGACGCTGGCATTTGCCAGACGCCGGCGTCTCAGTGGAGGGCTGAATCGGCTCTATGCCGTGGAAAGCATGCCGAGTCTTACCGGCACCATGGCCGATCATCGGCAGCCGCTTTCTCCGGATCAGATTCCGGTATTCGCGGAACAGGTGGCAGGAGGAATCGTCAACCCGGATCTCGTCGAGCACCCCTGGACTCGAGCCGTGGTGCGCGATCTTCTTGAACATCGGGGCCGATGCGTCGTGGTCGCGGGAGATTTTCAACCGACGGCGGTCCACGAATTCGTCCGCAAGATGAATGAAATGCTCGGTAACATCGGGCGAACCATCGACTACAATGTTCCGGCTGCAGCCGGCATCGAACCCGAGTCTCTGACGGAGCTGACCTCCGCTCTGTTCGCCGGAGAAGTCCGGGCGTTGCTGATTCTGGATGCCAACCCGGTGTACACCGCGCCTGCGGACCTCGCGTTCACGGAGGCCATTGCGAAGGCTGCTTACACGTTGCACTTCGGGAGATATTTCGATGAGACGGCCAGCCGTTGCATCTGGCACCTCCCCGGATCGCATTTCCTGGAGACATGGAGCGATGCCCGGGCCTTCGATGGCACGCTCTCGGTGATCCAGCCGCTGATCTATCCGCTGTACGCCACGCATTCCGCGCACGAACTGATGGCCTCGCTCACCGGCGAAATTCGATCCGAAGCGTATGACGTTGTGAAGGGCGAGTGGATGAAAGGTTACAAGGGAACCGATTTCGAAACGTTCTGGCGTACCACGCTTCACGATGGTGTTGCACCGGGTGAGGTGGCGTTCGATGAGAAGCCTCCCGAAAAACCGAAGGTGCCGAGAAAAGCACCGACTCCCGGCCCGAACTCCGGGCTGCACCTGGTGATTCGGCCCGATCCGTTTGTTCTCGATGGACGCTATGCAAACAATGCGTGGCTACAGGAACTGCCACGGCCGTTTACGACTCTCACTTGGGAAAACGCTGCATTCATGAGTCTGCGCACGGCAAAAGCGCAGGGGATCGAGCATGGGCAGATCGTCGAGTTGAAATATCGCGGCCAGATAGTCGAGGCCCCAGTCTGGATCATGCCAGGGCATGCGGACAATTGCGTGACTGTCTATCTTGGCTACGGCCGGACGATTGCCGGGCGTATCGGTACTCGCCGAGGCTTCAATGCGTATGCGATTCAGACGAGTGATGCGCCATGGGGAGGACTTGGACTGGAGTTGCGCAACACCTACAGGCGTCACGAATTCGCCGTGAGGCAGGAGCACTTGCGAATGGAGGAACGCAAGCCGGTCAGGGTTCAGTCTGCTGCGTCACCAGATGTTCGCCAGGAGGAGCCAAGACCGGAAGAAAGTCTCTATCCGGATTACGTGCACCGCGGGCCGGCCTGGGGAATGGTGATCAATCTGAACACCTGCATCGGGTGCAGTGCCTGCACGATTGCATGTCAGGCGGAGAACAACATTCCCGTGGTCGGGAGAGATCAGGTGAAGCGAGGCCGTGCGATGCATTGGATCCGCGTGGACCGGTATTATGAAGGTCCTTTTGAAAACCCGCAGATGCTTCATCAGCCGGTGCCGTGCATGCATTGTGAGAAGGCCCCGTGCGAAGTGGTCTGTCCGGTCGCGGCGACCGTGCACGATGATCAGGGGCTCAACCTCATGGTTTACAATCGCTGCATCGGCACGCGTTACTGCTCCAATAACTGCCCCTACAAAGTCCGGCGGTTCAACTTCCTCTCATATACCGAAGGGGAGGTCCCGGAGTTGAAGATGATGCGCAATCCCGAGGTGACGGTTCGCATGCGGGGAGTCATGGAAAAATGCACCTATTGCATCCAGCGGATTCGCTCGGCCGCGATTACCGCAAGTATCGGGAAGCGAGAGATTCGCGATGGGGAGGTGGTGCCGGCATGCGCGGAAGCGTGCCCTGCGGGCGCGATCGTGTTTGGCGACATACACGATCCCCATAGCCGGGTGGCTCAGCTGCGCGAACAACCGCATCACTACGCATTGCTGGCTGAGCTGAACACGCGGCCCCGCACGACCTATCTCGCTCGCCTGCGCAATCCAAATCAGGAGATCGCCGAAGCATGAGCACTGTCGCCGAAGAGAAATGCGAGAAGATCAATCAGAGGCTAACGGGCTTCGTGCTTACCCGCCCACTGACCTGGGGCTGGCTGATCGGCTTTGCAATCGCCTTCGCGATACTGATGCTCTTCAATCTGAGCATCGCGTGGCTCCTGATAACGGGCGTGGGAATCTGGGGCGTCAATCAACCGGTAGCGTGGGGCTTCGCGATCACCAACTTCGTCTGGTGGATCGGTATCGGGCACGCGGGCACCTTCATTTCGGCAATCCTACTGCTGCTGCATCAGGAGTGGCGGACGTCGATCAATCGTTTCGCGGAGGCGATGACCCTCTTCGCGGTCGCCTGTGCGGGAATGTTTCCGCTCCTGCATCTCGGCCGGCCGTGGCTGTTCTATTGGCTTCTGCCATACCCGGATACCATGGGGCTGTGGCCCCAATGGCGTAGTGCCCTCGTGTGGGATGTCTTTGCAATTACCACCTACCTGACCGTGTCACTCATCTTCTGGTATGCCGGTCTGATCCCCGATCTGGCGACCATGCGCGACCGTGCGAAGCGGGGATGGGTGAAGATGGTGTATGGGATCGGCGCTCTCGGATGGCGCGGTTCAGCGCGTCACTGGAAGCGCTACGAGATGGCTTATCTGCTCATGGCTGGGCTGGCTACTCCGCTCGTGATCTCGGTCCACAGCATCGTCAGTTTCGACTTCGCCATCACCCTTCTCCCCGGCTGGCATTCCACCCTGTTTCCACCGTACTTTGTGGCCGGCGCCATTTTCTCCGGCTTCGCGATGGTCGTGACGGTCCTGCTCCTCATTCCCGTGCGTGCGATCTATGGGCTGCACGATCGCATCACGGCGCGGCACCTGGATAATTGCGCAAAGGTGATGCTCGCGACCGGACTGATGGTGGCCTACGGGTACTTGAGCGAACATTTCCTCGCCTGGTACAGCGATGACCAATACGAGGAATTTCTGATCCATAACCGGATGTTCGGGCCGTACTGGCCAGTGTTCTGGCTGGTGATGGCGTGCAACGTCCTCGCGACGCAATCGCTCTGGTTTCCTTGGGTGCGTGCCAATCCGGCGCCTCTCTTTGTGATTTCGATCATCGTGAACATCGGCATGTGGGCCGAACGCTATATGATCGTGATCACGAGCCTCCACCGTGGATATCTGCCGTCCGCATGGGGGATGTTCCACGGTACGATCTGGGATTGGACGACGTTGATCGGTTCCTTTGGGCTCTTCTTTACGCTGCTCTTCCTATTCGTTCGCCTGGTGCCGATGATTTCCATCGCGGAGGTACGCAAACTAGCTGTGGAGGAGGGGAAATGAAACCGCGCAAATTGTACGGCCTCGTCGCGGAGTTCGACGAACCGGAGGCGCTCATCTCCGCGGTTCACGGCGCACGCACGGCGGGGTATCGCCGGATGGACGCCTACACACCTTTTCACGTGGAAGGGCTTGCGGAGGCTCTTGGCATGCAGTGGACCGGAGTTCCCCTTATCACTCTCCTGTGTGGAATTGCGGGCGGCGTGATCGGATACGGCATGCAGACATATTCGGCGATTATCGATTATCCGCTGAATGTGGGAGGCCGGCCGCTGCATAGCTGGCCTGCATTTATCCCTGTCACCTTCGAGCTTTCGGTCCTTTGCGCAGCGCTCGGGGCGCTGGTCGGCATGCTGCTCCTCAATGGGTTTCCTCAGCCTTATCATCCCGTTTTTAACACTCCATTCTTTGCCGAGCGGAGTCACCACCGGTTTTATCTCTGCATCGAGGCGGCGGATCAAATGTTCGACAAGGACGCCACTCAGGAGTTCCTGCGCGAACAGGGACCGGTCCACGTATGGGAGGTGCCTGCATGAAGCCGTACGCAGAGGTGGCGGCGCTGGTGGCGCTCGCTGTGAGCCTGTCAGCCTGCAGGGGCGGAATGTCGGATCAGCCCCGGTACGAAGACCTCGAGCCCAGCAACTTTTTCGCAGACGGTGGCTCGGCTCGGCCGCTTCCCGCTAATACGATCGCAAGGGGTGACCAGGTCCGTGATCCTCATTTCACGAGTGGAAAGATCAACGGGGAACCGGTGAACACCTTTCCCATGCCGATCACCATGGCAGTGCTTGAACGGGGACAGGAGCGCTACAACATTTATTGCTCGGTGTGCCATGGCATGACGGGCGCGGGGCAGGGGATGATTGTGCAAAGAGGCTTTCCGTCACCGCCGTCGTTTCACATCGAGCGTCTGCGTGAAGCACCGGTCGGGCACTTTTTCCAGGTAATCACCCATGGCTATGGATTGATGTATCCATATGCCAGCCGAGTGGAACCAGCCGACCGATGGGCGATCATCGCCTACATACGGGCGCTACAGTTGAGCCAGAACGCAACACTCGAAGACGTTCCGCTGGCACAGCGGAACAAACTGGAGGCGCGCGAACCATGAGCGTAAAAGCGTTATTTGGATCATCTCTGAAGAGATCACTCAGTGAGCTCAAGATGAGGGCGTTGTATTCCAAAGAAACGCCGAACAGGCGGCCGCCTTGCAGGTGCAAGTGGCGGAATCCGAACTGATCACTGACTTACCGATTACTTTCCTCACGAACCGCTCGCGCCCCCGTTCGTTGGCTGCTCTCAACTGCTTTATTCAGGATGAGTGACGATCGCTTCCGTAAATCCGTTCACAGATGCCAAATCGCAGGGATCATCGTCGGGATCGTGGGGCTCCTGATCTGCCTCGTGGCCGGATTCTTTGTGCTGGAGCGAGCCTTTCAGGCGTACTGGTTTGCCTGGGTTTTCTGGACTAACCTCAGTCTGGGTGCACTATCGCTACTCATGCTCGTGTTCCTGACCGGAGGAGCTTGGGCCTATGTGGCACAGAGGCCTGCCGAGGCGGCGGCGACCACGCTGCCGCTCGTCGCCGTGGCGTTGGTTCCCGCGCTGTTTGGAATGCCGGCGATTTTCGAGTGGGCAAAACCGGGGGCATTCATCGATCACGAGTGGCCGCACAAACAGGCGTATTTGACCGTGGGTTGGTTTGCTTTTCGCTCCTTTGGATACTTTGTCATCGTTCTCAGCATCATGGCCGCGGTGCGTTATCTCGCATGGCTCTCGGAACAGCGGACACGACTGTTGAATCCTACCTCGCTGCTCACTCTGGCCTGCGGTCTCGGCACGACGGTATTCGTCGCCTGCATGCTCTTCGCATCGACCGACTGGGTCATGTCGCTGCAACCCGATTGGAAATCATCGATGTTTGCAGTGATCTTCATGGCCACTGGATTCCTCGGGGCGCTTGCACTCGTAATTGGAGTGATCACGCTCGGCTCCGGTCAGGAACCATTTGCCAGTGTGCTCGAGCGAAAGCCTCTGCTGGATTTGGGGAACCTGCTCTTAGCGTTCGTGGTTTTCTGGACCTACGTATCGTTCTCTCAGTTCCTACTGATCTGGATCGGGAACCTGCCGAAAGAGATCTCCTGGTATCTCGCCAGGCAGAGCCGGGAATGGAAAGGGGTCGCTCTGTTGATGACGGTGTTGCAGTTCGCGACTCCGTTCGTGCTTCTCCTCGCCCGCAAGAACAAGAGCTATCCTAAGCGCTTGAGTGCCATTGCGTGGATGATATTCGCGGCCACGGTGGTAAACGTGTACTGGCTGGTGGTGCCTTCGTTTCGGCATTCCGGACTCGAGGGGCTGTGGCTGGATATCGCGGCTTTTCTCGGCATTGGGGGCATTTGGATCGCCGTGTTCCTATGGGTGTTTGGAAGAAGATCCTTCCTGCCTCATCTGTCATTGCAACCGGAGGAGCGACATGACTGATTCGGAACCGGAATACGAGCGCCGCGAGATCAGTGTACGGCTGGTGCTGCTCATCGCTGGAACCCTGGTAGCTGCGGCGATCATCATTCACCTTGCACTCTGGTTCCTGGAAATCGGCCTCTACCACGTATTTCCACGCGGGCCGGTCGCGAGTCGCATTGCTCAGCCGGAAGTCGTGGTGCCACCGCCGCGCTTGCAGACCGATCCTACCCAGGATCTTCGGGAGTTGATGGCGAGGGAGGAAGCGATCCTGGGGAGTTACGGATGGGTGGAGCCAAATGCCGGAGTGGTGCGGATTCCGATCCAGAGAGCGATGGAACTCGTCGCCCAGCGAGGTTTGCCGGTCCGACAAAGCATTCCAACAGAAAAGCCATGATTGTGCTCACGGATACCACAGAGCTCCCAGTAGGTGCATCGCGGTGGTCCGGAGACTGCGTTGACCGAACGTTATCTAGGTATCTCCGTTCGTTTCCTGCAGCGGCGAGACTGATCGCGCTGATTGCAGCTTTCGGGATGTTAGCGCCACAGCTGGTTGCAAAGGCCCTGCCTCCTGAGACGCTGGCCCGCATCGACTACGAACAGCGGCTCGGGGCGAAGGTGCCGCAGGATATCGAGTTCCGCGACGAGACCGGCGCTCCGGTCAGGCTTGGTGACTTTTTTCAAAAGCGTCCTGTAGTCCTGGCGCTGGTTTATTACGAGTGCCCGAGCCTCTGCACCGTGGTGCTCAATGGGACGCTCGAGAGTATGCGCAATCTCCGTTCCTCGGCAGGCAAAGACTTCGAGGTCGTGGTGGTCAGTATCAAGCCCGGCGATTCCCCGCAGCGTGCCGCACAGAAGAAGCAGGACTATGTGCGCCGTTACGCCCGGATCGATGCTTCCAACGGATGGCATTTCTTGTGTGGTGATGCGGGCTCGATTGGAAAGCTAGCGGATACTGTCGGATTCCACTATGCGCTCGATCCTGCCAGCGGAGAGTACGCCCATCCCAGCGGCATCGTAGTGCTCACTCCCCAGGGAACGGTTTCCCGCTACTTGCTGGGGATTGAATTTCCGCCGAAACAGTTGCAGGCCGCCCTCGAGGAGGCCTCCAGGGAGCAGGTCGGTTCATTCACCTCACGGCTGCTTCTGCTCTGTTTCAAATACGATCCGAATACTGGACGCTACACACCGATCATTCGGCGTATTCTGCAGGCTGTAGGGGTGAGCACCGTTTTGTTTCTCGGTGGAATGATCCTTTATCTTTCACGCAGTGAGTGGCGTCTGCGAAAGGACGGCGGTTCATGATTGCGGAGTTAGAGTTTGAACTCTTCCCGGACCAGGCGTCCGATATCGGGCGATGGGTGGATCTGCAGTTTTATGCACTGACAGCGGTCTGCGGAGTCGTAGTGCTCGGCCTCGCGATTGCGATCGTGTATTTCTGCATCCGGTATCGCCGGGGAGCGACGATTTCGCGAAAGGTCGGCGTTCACCCACACACCAGCTCCATCAAGGTCGAGTTCTCGTGGATCAGCGTGATGTTCCTCATCTTCGTCGGGTTCTTCGTGTGGGGCGCGGTTGTCTATTTCTGGATGGCAAAACCTCCGCCCGACGCCGTGGAGATCCATATCGTCGGCAAACAGTGGATGTGGAAAGCACAGCACCCGAACGGGCGACGGGAAACCAATGAGTTGCATCTCCTGGTGGGACAGCCTGTGAAGCTGATCATGACTTCGCAGGACGTGATTCATTCGTATTACATTCCTGCTTTCCGGACGAAGCAGGATGTTCTTCCTCTTCGCTACACACGCCAGTGGTTCACCCCGATTAAACCCGGAGTCTATCACCTCTTCTGTGCTGAGTACTGCGGCATGAACCACTCGCGGATGCGGGGACTCGTTCATGTCATGGAGCCGGAGCCCTACGCGAAGTGGCTCGCCGACCAGGCACCGGCGGAATCGATCGTCGCCGCCGGAGGCCGACTCTTCAATGCCCGGGCGTGCAGCGGTTGCCACGCTCCTGACAGTACGGTTCAGGCTCCGCGTCTCGCTGGTATTTATAACAGGCCCGTGGCACTGGCGGACGGTACGTTCGTCATCGCTGACGAGCAGTATCTGCACGATTCGATCCTGCTGCCGCAAAAGCAGATCGTAGCAGGCTATCCCTCGATCATGCCGACATATGAAGGCCAATTGAGCGAAGATGAAGTCATGCAACTCGTCGCGTATATCAAATCCCTGACGCCTGCGAACGGAGGTATGAGATGATCAACTATACACCCCAGGCTGAACCTCAACCCGAGACCGACGAGCCGAACTATCTCGAACGGGAGACCACGCTTCGCTCGTGGCTGCTGACCACGGATCACAAGCGGATCGGAATCCTGTTCATGTTGTCGGTGACGTTCTTCTTCTTCGTCGGAGGCACGGCTGCGACATTGATGCGCCTCGAGTTGATGACCCCTGCGGGAGATCTGTTAACCTCGCCCACCTACAACCGACTTTTCACGCTGCATGGAGTGGTGATGGTATGGTTTTTCCTGATCCCTTCGATTCCGACAGTGCTCGGAAATTTTCTGATCCCGATGATGATCGGAGCGCGTGATGTCGCTTTTCCGAAACTGAACCTGACGAGCTGGTATCTGTTCAACATCGGTGGATTCGTGGCACTCGCTGCCATCCTGTTGGGTGGCGTGGACACCGGGTGGACGTTCTATACACCCTATAGTTCCCTGTATGCGAACGGGCATGTGGTCGCGATGATCACGGGCGTTTTCATTGCCGGATTTTCATCGATCCTGACTGGCCTGAACTTCATCGTCACGGTTCACAAGCTGCGGGCTCCAGGGCTGACATGGCATCGCCTGCCATTGTTTGTATGGTCAACCTATGCCACCAGCCTCATCCTGGTCCTGGCAACTCCTGTGTTGGCTATCACCTTGGTTTTAGTGGCATTGGAACGCTTGTTTGGAGTTGGTATTTTCAACCCGGCGATGGGGGGCGATCCCTTGCTTTTCCAGCACCTGTTTTGGTTTTATTCGCATCCCGCAGTTTACATTATGATTCTCCCGGGGATGGGAGTCGTTAGTGAGTTGATCGCCTGTTTTGCCCGGAAACGGATTTTCGATTATCACTTCGTAGCTTACGCGAGCGTCGCCATCGCCGTCCTCGGCTTTCTGGTCTGGGGGCATCACATGTTCGTCAGCAGCCAGTCGATCTATGCGGGGTTCGTCTTTTCGTTTCTGAGTTATCTCGTCGCTGTTCCATCCGCCATCAAGGTCTTCAACTGGACGGCGACCCTCCACCGGGCTTCGATTGGCTTGCAGACTCCAATGCTGTACGCGCTCGGGTTTATCGGTCTTTTCGCCACCGGCGGGGTAACCGGTCTCCTCGTCGCAGCATTGCCCGTGGACGTACACGTGCACGACACCTACTTCGTCGTCGCGCATTTTCACTATATCATGGTGGGAGGGATGGTGACTGCCTATCTCGGCGGACTTCACTTCTGGTGGGGCAAGATCAGTGGTAAGTTATACCCGGAATTTTTCGGTAAACTTGCGGCACTGCTGATCTTTGTCGGATTCAACCTGACATTCTTCCCTCAATACCTGCTCGGCTATCTCGGCATGCCGCGGCGTTACCACGCCTACGTGCCCGATTACCAATTGCTGAACATCCTATCGAGCGCGGGAGCATCGATTCTCGCGGTGGGGTATGTACTGCCAATCGTGTATCTGCTGTGGTCGCTCAAGTACGGCCGGGATGCGGGGCGAAACCCGTGGCAGGCTACTGGGCTGGAATGGACGACCACGACTCCGCCTCCGCTGCACAACTTTGTCACCACTCCCACGGTGACGCTCGAACCTTATGAATACAGCTCGCGAGGAGCTGAAGTGGCGCATTTGAAAGAGGAGGGTGTCAATGTCGGCTAAAGCTTCCCTCATTCCGGAACAGTTTGAAACACACGCACAGGAGCGAGAGGCGGCGACGCTCGGGATGTGGGTATTTCTGGCCACGGAGATCCTCTTTTTTGGCGCCATGTTCCTCGGCTACGCCGTGTACCGCTACTGGTATCCGGAGGTGTTCATGGAAGCCGGTAAGCACACGCTGCTCCTCGTCGGATCGATCAATACGGCGGTCCTGCTAGTCAGCAGTTTCACGATGGCGGTGGCCGTGCACATGGCCGAGAAGCACAAGAGACTCGAAACCTTTCTGCTATTGGTGCTGACCGCTTTCCTGGGCGCCGTCTTTCTTTGTCTGAAAGGGTACGAGTACCATCACGAGATCAAGGAGGGTCTACTGCCCGGGACCGGGTTTCACATCGAGGGAACGAACCGGAATATCGCCGAGATGTTCTATTATTTGTACTTCCTGATGACCGGGGTGCATGCGCTGCACCTGACGATCGGTGTGTCCCTGGCGTTATTGGTTTCCGTGCGTGTACTCATCACTGGACAGCCTCGGCGCATGGCGACCACCGTGGATCTGCTGGGGCTCTACTGGCATTTCGTTGACCTCGTCTGGGTATTCTTATTCCCGCTATTTTACCTGCTGGGACGCCACAAATGAGCAAAGTTACAAAGTACATATTGGTAACCTGCGCGTTACTTGTGCTGCTCCTGCTGACAATCGGTGCAGCATACATCGATCTGGGCCCTTTTAACTTGTTCGCCGCCTTGCTGATATCAGTGGCAAAGGCGTCCCTCATTCTTCTCTACTTCATGCATCTGCGGCACAGCAGCGGGCTGATTTGTATTGCCGCCCTTACGGGGATTTTCTGGCTTGGTATCATGTTTGTCCTCGCGTTTAGCGATTATCTCACGCGGGTGTGAGGGGACTGTTCCATCGTGGCGCATCCATAGTGGAAAACGCAGCGCTCCCGCTGGCATTTCCATGAGTTTTAGATATGTGACCTCTTCCGGCTTCGAATAAGCAGAAACCCCATTCGCGATATGGTTTTGAGGAGCGTTCAGACGCAGGGTTCGGCCCCCGCTAACCATTGGGCTTCTCTGATTCTGAATATGGAGTCCGGCCGGGATCTGCCGTGACGCGTCGGGGGCGCGGCTATCATCAGTTCACATGGTGGAGGGCTCTCAGGCGTGCTGGATGCGAGCATTATTCCCTGTCTGAGAGGAGGGGGGGTGGAATGCGACGCGAACAGAAATTCCTACTCTCCCCCCATGTACCCAAGTGATTGCAGGCACGAATTCCGCAGCTTCGGAAAGCGATCCCTCTGGCTTTACCCGCATCAGCTTTCCTCGCTTGCAGCAGGGTTCCAGCAAGGGGTGGCCCTTACGTGATCATCGGAACACTTCTGCTTCTGCGGCTGAAGCTCTTATACATCTCGAAACGCCTCATGATATGAAAGCGTTAGCATTAACATTAATCGGGCTCGTCATGTTTAACATGACTCCTTCCGCATATAGCCGAAATGGCGACCGTGACTGGAAGCGAAGGGACGACGTGATCGTCATCGAACGGGACCGCGACCGCGATCACCACCGCCGCAAGTCTGGCAAAGTGATCATTATCGAACGGGACCGGGACCGGGATTATGATCGTCGCCGCAAATCCGGCAAGGTGATCATCATCGAGCGTGATCGGAAGCACCGCGATCACGACCACAAGCATCACGACCATCATAACCACCGGCATGACCGGTGATTGATCATCGATGCCAAGCTGATTCGCGGTTACGACCGACAGTCATCGTCGCGAATTGGCTTGGTAGAAAACCGGCGGTCGCAGAACCTGCCTGCAGACCACCGGGATACCTGCTGACAGCAGCGTTGGAGTAGCGGGATTATACCGACGGGCGATTCCGGAAGGGGTCGCGCCTCACGAGAGGTGAACGGCACGTGGAAGCTGGAGCCAGTGACGGGATTTGAAACCGTTTGACCGACAGACGATAAAATGACGGATTTACTCTGGAAGCCGCATAAACAAAGGCCTGTAGGGCGTATGTGTGCGAAAGAACATGTTGCAAGTTGTGGCTTGAAAACGCAGCTTGCTTGTCATGTCTGTCATGCAAAACGGGGACGGCGCAAAGAAACCCATCACCGTAAAATCCGGGGCGGTATCGGCGAAGATCTACCATACCCCAACCCGGGGAAATGACCTTTACACCCTCGCTTGGCATGAGGCCGGGAAGCGCAAGCGGAAGACGTTCGCGGATCTGGCGGAAGCCAGGCGAGAGGCCAACCTGATCGTTGCAAAGCTGGCCCGGGGGCAGCACATCGTTCTCGAGCTGAGCGCCGCAGATCGGGAGAGCTACGCGCTGGCAGTTGATGCACTCCGGCCGCTCGGCATTCCGCTTCACGTGGCGGTCGCGGAGTTCATCGAGGCACGCAAGGTCTTGCCGGATGGCTGCACGCTTACAGCCGCCGTTGAATCGTTTGCGCAACGTCACCGTGGATCAGCGGGGAAGCGATCGGTTGCGGAGGTGGTCACGGAGTTCCTCGCATCGCGGGAAAGCGAAGTGGGCGACCGGCAGAAGAATGATCTCCGTGTTCACCTCGCGCCGCTTCCCCTGGAGCCACGAGCCAGAGCGAGCAAGAAAAAGAAGAGAATGCAGCCGTTCGCGGATCGCTTCCGCGGCTCGATTGGCGCGATCACCGCCGCAGATATCGATAAATGGCTGAGTGACGTGGGTGGGGGAGGAAAGCGTCAGCAGAATGTCCGCAGTTCAGTGGTCTCGTTGTTCCGGTATGCGCAGCGTAAAGGCTACCTGCCGCGCGACATGAAGACGGAGGCGGAGATGACTGAGCGGAAGAAGTTCAAAAAGGGGGCAATCGAGATCCTTTCTCCGGAAGAAGTCGCCATGCTCACCTCAGTCGAGGATGAGGAGGCTCTGATTTACTTCCTCCTCGGAATGTTTGCCGGATTACGATCAGCCGAAGCTCTCCGGATGCGCTGGGAGCTGATTCACCTCGAGACGGGATTTATAGTCGTCGATGCCGTGGTGGGGGAGAAAACAGGAGAGCGCAGCATTCCGATTCAGCCAAACTTGGCGCAGTGGCTCACGCCGTATGCCGGGCGAAAGGGGCCGATTTTTACCCGAGAGAAAGCTGAAAATGTGGCATTGAAGCTGGCCCGTAAGCTATTGGACGCGTGGCCGGCGAATGGATTGCGCCACAGTTACGCCAGTTACAGGGTGGCAGCCACAGGCGATCTCGCGCGAGTAGCCTTGGAAATGGGGAACTCGCCCGCGGTGATCAAAAAAAACTATCAGTCCGTTCGAACGCCTGACGGCCGAGTGGTCACTCCAGAGATGGCGAAGGCTTATTTCGCCATTGCGCCTAAGATTCCTTTGAACGTCCTGAAGATGAATCGGAGTGTCGCATCTTAGGTGGCGGAACCCTTTCCTTCTCTGCCTCTTTTCTTTTTGCTGCTTCCTGCCTCATGGTCATCTGCTGGAATTCCTGCTCGCTCACAGGGTAGGACTTCGGCTCCTCGGGTTTCGGAGCGTAAGCCGGCTCGTGTGTACCGGCTTCCAAAAACTCCCTGAAACTCATTCCTTGGGTTTCTCGACCCGCCGCCTTGGCGAGTTTAATGAACTGCTGTGGCACCGGACCCGCTAGAGCGTCTTCGAAACTCTTCAGCATCGCGCCACTGCGAATCACATTCATGTGCGCACCTAATTGGAGAGGCGTCCCTCCAAGGGGGGGAGTAATGTAGCCAATCTGCGCTAAGTGGCTCTTGGCGAGGTTTTGATAGGTTGACGCTACTGCTGGCCCTAACTGCTGAAGAGTTTCATCAATCCAAAGGTCCAGTAGAGCCAACACAGAAATTGCTCGGCCATGTTTTTGAGCGGCAAAAATTAGTGCACGCAATTTCTCAGAGAGCACCTCATCGAATGCGTCAAGCGCCTCGCTGTTGACGGCTTCTGAGAGAGGGCTCCAACTAAGGACACTTAGATAGATGCTCGTTACGGTCGCCACGATTGTTTTTGCGTCATCCGGGTCGCACGGAAGATAGCGCCTGAGATCGACCCCATATTTGGCCTTTATGAGCACGTGAAGCTTATCGGGAAGATCGCGACCTTCACTCTCGATGGTGTTCACCCATCCTTCGGAGATTCCGAGGCGAGTGGCTAGCTCTGCTTGATTGAGCCCCAAAGCGTTCCTTAGGAGGCGCAGCGGGTGGATGGCTTTTGGTTTTCTCGGCATGCGTAACCTATAGTAGGTGTTAAAATGCAGGATGCCACAACAAAATGCGTGACGTTACCGAGTATGTGGGTAACGTGCTGGACGTTGCCTATAAACTGGGTTAAAACGATGAGCACTTCTACAATTGAACAAAGCGCTGCCGTGCGCAGTGACGAGTTGGTTGGGTGGAAGCCGATTGCGGAATATCTCGGGCTCAAAGAGCGAGCCTTTTGGGACGTCGTCCACAATCAGGGGCTGCCCTGTTACCGGCTGAATAGTCGCGTTTATCGGTTCCGTCTTTCCGAAGCGAAAGCCTGGCTGGAGAAGCGCCGCATGGGAGCCGCAGCCTGATCCACTTAATCCCTCACCAATCCATGAACCCAAACCAAAAAATCGGAAACATGAACACAACCACAATGCAGACCACTGAAACCCCACAAATCGGAAACATGAACGTCACTGCAAGCCACTTCTTCAATGATGTCATGCGCGACATCTCTAAGCGCTATTGGAGAGACAAGCTCACCTTCTGCCCAAAGAGTTTGGATGCCGTTGCCACAATTCTTACCGGGCTATCGCTCGCCGGAGACGCATTCAACCGGGATACGCTCTGGCTGCACGATCACTCGTTCACAAAGGCGCGATATGGGATGCTCCTCCAGATTGCTGAGGCGTGCGGGATCTCACAGAGGGATGATCACCGCGAATGGTTCCTTGCCTCGGTTCTCCGCCACGAGAACGGGGTATGGAAAACACTCACTCTGGATGAGGCGAAAGCGCTGATTCTGGCATGCATCGAGCGCGGAGCCGAGGCTGAGGCGGAGGAAATGGAAGCCGGGGAATAACCACCCATCCAATGCGACTCATCTACTCAAAGACGGATATCCTGGGCGTCCTTGCCAAGGATGCTGCAAAACGCGCAGGCGAGCTGTCGCACGGGATTGAAGATCCTAGCGTAATCCCTGACGACATCGCTGTTGCATTCAAGGTGGGCGAAGATGCCTGCTTGTCACCGGAAGAGGTGAGAGCCCGCTTTAATGCAATTCGCGCGGAACTAGAAGCGGCAGAAGAACCGCAGGCTCACCGGACTACTGACTCCGAAGTCGCAAAATAGAAAAGCGCCTGAATCGGCGGGCCGACGCAAGCGCTCAACGAAGGTGAGATGTCGTGACGCTAGCGCGGCCTTGCCGGTCGGCAAGTCATAAATGAACAGAATTTCAGCGAATAACCGCCTTCCGCGGTGCAAACAATGCGCTCATTCAGCCCTTAAGCGGAAGGGAGGCGAGAGTGATCGTTGAACCCGACTTCCTCTCGCACTGGAAGACTCAGGCCCTCGTGGACGAGTTGTCTGATCCGATGGCGCCGCTCTATGTGATTGCGCTTTGGTCTCACTGCCAGCAGCGGCGGACGGCCACGTTTGAGGACTTGCCACCGAATGCACTGAAGGCGATCTGCCGCTATAAGGGTGATGGGGAAAAGCTTCTTTCCGCGCTGACATCGAGTGGATTCATCGACCCAACTGAACGCGGATTCGAGGTTCACGGGTGGGCGGAAAGAAATGTGAAGCTCCTTCGGAATTGGAAGAACGGCAGCAAGGGAGGACGCCCGAAAGGTGATAATCCTGGCGAGGGCGGGGAAGGTGCACCCAAGCCAGACCCGAGCCCTCCTGATCCAGAAGCCGGAGGTGAAGCCGGAGAGGGAGAAACCAAACCTCCGGAGGGAGACGGCGAAGAGGGCGGGAAGCCGCAGAAATCGCGCACCCCTCAGAGTGAGGACGCAAAGCGCATTGCTCACATGATGGGGCGACGTGAGACAACGGCTTGGACGGACAAGGAGAGGCGGGCTCTTCGGGCAATCTCTCCGATCGATCGCGAAGATATGGAAGTGGTAGAGGCTTACTACCTCGCCGAGCGCAGCTCTCCGGACTCAATCTGCCGCAAGGACGTGTGCACGCTCCTTAACAACTGGCCCGGGGAGGTGGACCGGGCGCGTGCATGGGCGGCTAAACGTCGCGGGCCTTCCAGCGGCTCTGGAACCTCACCGGTGCCGCTCTCGCTTGCCGCCTATTCCAAGTCAGACCAAGAGGACGGATTCACCAAGCTCCAAAGGCTCAGCGGACAAAGCGCGGATTCCGACGCGCCATCGATCGATGTTGTTGAAGTGGAGGAATTCCAACTAGCCGAAGGGGAGGTTTTATAGCGTGGCCGTTTACTCGGTTGCTGAAATATCGCAGCGCCTCGCTGATCAGGCTGAATCAGTCTGCATGATGCTACTCCCCGGGGGGAGCCGGAAAGGCAATCTCTGGGAAGTGGGCGATGTAACCGGCGGGCCCGGAAAATCCTGCAAGGTCAATCTCTCAGGCACTCACGTCGGCAAGTGGCGTGACTGGGCTGATAGTGCGGACACGTCACGAGGGGATCTCGTGGACCTGTGGGAGGCTGTGCGTGGTATCTCCAAGCTGGAGGCGCTGCGGCAGATTCGGGAATACCTCGGGATCAGTGACGGGCTGAGCCCGGAAACCACCCGGAAAACCTACTCCCGGCCGTCTGTTCGCGACACGCACACCTCTCTTTCCCCGGAAGGCAAGGTGATGCAGTACCTGACGATTGAGCGGAAGCTGGAGCCTTCGATAATCAATCGGTTCAAGGTGCACGCCGACAAGCGCGGGTTCATCGTTTATCCGCGGTACTCCCCAGAGGGGGAGTTGCTCAACAATCAGTACATCGGGCTCGTGAGAGACGAGAAGGGGAAGAAGAAGGTGCACCAAGAGACCGGGTGCGCCCCTTCTCTTTTTGGGTGGCACGGACTGAGCGATCGAGCGTTCACGCGTCGGGAAGTCCTGATCTGTGAGGGCGAGATTGACTGCATGACGTGGACCCAATGGGGCATCGATGCTCTCAGCATCCCGAACGGATCCGGGCAAACGTGGATCGAATACGAGTGGTCGAATCTTGAGGCATTCTCGACCATTTACTTGTCTCTGGATATGGACGGGAAGAGCGATGAGAACTTGCGCAAGTGCATCGCTCGTCTCGGCCTTCACAGATGCCGGATCGTGAAGCTTCCAAGAAAGGATGCGAACGATTGCTTGAAGGCCGGTCACACTGCGGAAGAGGCGCAGGCGTGGGTGCGTGAATCAAAGTGGCCGGACTGCAAGGGACTCGTCGATGCTACCGCTTTTCACCAGGCGGTGATCGACGAGTTCTTTCCGCCTCCGGACCACTTGAAGCGCGGATGGAGGCCGGAGATTCTGCAGAGAGCGGACGGCGGAATCGAGTTCCTGCCGGGCGATGTGACCGTGTGGACGGGCGTTTCGTCGCATGGAAAATCGACGTTCCTTAGCTGGCTGATGACTGAGGCTCTAAGCGGCCGGGGGGAAGCGGTCGCTATAGCATCGATGGAGATGCGGCCGGCGAAGATCATCGCCCGAATGATTCGGACGTTTGCGCGGTCTCCGAGAGTTAACCGGCAGCAGATCGAGCTTGGGCTCAGCATGCTTCAGAACCGTCTGCTCTTCGTGGATCGGATGGGGTACATCGAGCAAGCTGACCTGTTCGAGATCATGCAATTCGCCTTCGCTCGGTATGGCGTCTCACAGTTCGTCGTGGATTCCATGATGCGCGTGAACGGGCTCGAGGAAGACTATCCCGCGCAGGGTGACTTCCTTAACCGTCTGCAGGAGTTCTCCAAACGAACCGATGCGCACGTTCACCTTGTCTGCCATCCTCGCAAAACAGCAGAGGGGGCGACGCTGGGGAAAATGGACATCAAGGGCAGTAGCTTGATCCTGAATAACGCCGATAACGTGGTGACGGTGCGCAAGAACGTCGAGAAGTCAGCGATTGCGAAGATGCGCCCGCTGACTCCGGAGGAATCGGTGGAAATGTGGGATACAATGATCTCATCCGAAAAGCAGCGCGAAAGCGGGTGGGAAGGAAGCGTGGCGCTCAGGTTCAACGCTGAGACCTTCAGCTTCCACCCGTTCGTTCCTCCTGCCGTTCACACGATCCCAACCGGGCAACCATCGAACCCACCAAAGCGGAGCCGCTCCTTTGCTGGGGCTGGTCGTTGATCCTTATGGCCTTCAAGCTCAAGTTATACCCGAATCACACCACCGGACTTGTTGCTGTATGCGACGTATGCGGCAGCGAGGCGAAAGAAGGTGATGCAAACATCCTTTGGCATCCGACCGGGAGAGAAAAGCCGGGAGACGGTTACCCGTATCAGATCGCATGCAAAGGCAAGTGCACGCAGCTTGTGGACAATCGCGCTGGCTCGTGTGCTCACAGTCAGGAGATCACTACCGCGATCTTCTATCTCTTCAACAGTGTCGGCGGAAACTATACGGACGAGCAGGAGAGAGCTCGATTCCTGGCGCAGTTCTAAGCATGAGCGACGAACAGCAAGAGCCTGATCGGCTCCTTATCCTCACAGCGGAGGAGGCGCAATACCGCGAACTTACACCGTTGTTCCGTGAGGCATTCCGGCGGGAAGGTGCGGTATTCTGTGAAGCGAGAGAGGATGGGAAGATGTGGTTTGGCGTTCTTTCCAAGGGAGCAACAAGGAAGGTGCGCCAAATCCTAGCGAAAGATCGGCCGGGAGCGGACAATACGAAGCAATAGATAGCAACGCGCAACAACCGGACATAATCAGGTCCGTTATGGTAAATCCCATAACGGGCTTTGTGCTGTTTTGGGTTCTTGTTGGGTTTCGATATGAAAACCCAACGGAAACCCAAGAGAAACCCAAGAGAAACCCAGTGATAACCCAACAGGAACCCACCGAGCGCCGTGGGTTACCGTTGGGTTCCCCGTGGGTTTCGATATCGAAACCGAGTAGAGTAGAGTAGATAAGAGTAGAGGAGAGTAGAGAAGATATATCTATGCGCGCTTTCGCGCTCGGGGGATGGAGAAGGCTTCGCCGGGAGACGAGATCAGCACGAGGGCGGAGGAGCTTTGACACCGATCCTTGGGGGTATGGTGCCACCCCAGACCCCACCCCGGCAGGCTTTAAGGAATCTATTAGCCAAGGCTGTAGAGACGGGGGTTTCCGTGCCAGCGCGGAGAGCGGGCGTGCGAGGCAATTTTATCAATGTCCGCTAGGTGCAGGGGCATAGATACCGGACATTCGCCGCGCAGAATCGGACATTCGCTTGCTTATATCTAACCGGTGTTGTATAAACTCGCCTCAATGCATCCAGAGCCACCCTTCCGAGACGCTGCGGACCGCAAGGAAGCGTCATACTTACCGGACGTAGCACAGGAGATCGACACGCTTTCTGGCGTACTCACCGAAGCCTTAGCCGCATCACTGCGGGCATGGCCGGGAGATCTGCCCCGGTCACGGGCACAGTTCGAGACCATGGTGCTTGGCATCCTCGCGGCGGGACTCGAGGACGAAGACGAGAACGGACTTGGCGCGGTTCTCTCCCGAGTCATCAAGGCGCGAATCCAGCAGGAGCGTGCTGAGGCTGTCCTGTGGGTGATCGCGTTGGTTCTCGATAGCGACAATGCGCAGCTCACCGCCGACTGCCTGGCGTTCGGCTCCGGATTGCACGCCATCCAGGGCGGAGTCAGTGAGCACGACATTGCGGAGAAGCACGGCGTCAGCGTCGGCACCGTATCTTGGCGAGCGAACAACTACATCAAGGCTCTAGACCTTCCGCCCTCCCGCGGAATGAAGCGAGCAGAGGCACGCGAGAGTTATTCGGAGCGCGCTCACCGGGTGCACGGCACGACACCCAACAACGACCGGGATGTCACACGCAGAACCCGCACGGTCCTCGGTGATATTCTCCGGATCGCCCAATGGAGCGCGAACCGGGGCGATCTATCGACACTGGAGCCGACAGCAAAGGAAACCCTGAAGAAGGCCTTCGCGAAGCTGCGGCCGATCTGTGACGCCGTGGCGCTGCTGTGATGGGAGGGATCAGTTTTGACACGGGAACCAATGGCGAACCTCACCCGTGATCATGCTTAACCTTTCTGCATTGGTTTTCCAAGACGGCGCTCCGTGCGCGATAGCTGAGGAGACGACCGGTGATTTCCTCACGCATCTCGACTCTCTCCGGACTGTTGACGAGAAGATCCGGGAAGCGGTCCTTACAGCTTTCGAATTCTGGGAAGGAGACCTCCCATCGACC
>CBINJX010000003.1:0-21404 GCA_966251085.1 uncultured Verrucomicrobiales bacterium | reverse complement strand
CCTCTAGATGAAACCACTACCAATCCTTCTTGCTCTCCTCTTTGCCTCTGCATTTACGGCGAGTGCCGAGTTGCGGGTCCCGGCATTTACCGCCTACAGCAGCCCCGATCCGGGAGCGCTCCGAATTGCATCGCCCGCTGGAATCACGCGGTGGAGAAACTCCGATCAGCAGGCGCTTTGGTTTGGACAAATCAAGACTCCGGGGCAGTTGACCGCTGCGATCGTGCTGCGGTTGCCCGAAGGGCAGGAATCGAAGTGGAAACTCACCGTGGGCGAGCAAAGTCGTGAAGCGACCGCTACCGGTGCGGAAGGGGAAGTAAAACTGTCGTTTGGCAGTTTTGATGTGGATGAAGCGGGATACGTGCGGTTTGCGCTGAGTTCCTTGAATGCGGAGAATAACAACGCGGGCGAGGTCGTGGCGCTCGTTCTCGATGGCCCGGCGACGAAGGACGCGCATTTCAACCTAGAGCCGCGTCGCAATGCAGCGTCCGTGCATCTCAAATATACGTTGCCGCGAGACGTGGAGATCGACGCGTTCTACTGCGAAGTAGCTGCGGTGGAAGATCCGATTCACACCTTCTACATGGCGTGTGGGTTTCAGCGCGGGTACTTTGGCATGCAGGTGAACAGCCCGACGGAGCGTCGCATTATTTTTTCAGTGTGGGATAGCGGCGCGGGGCAGACCGCAATGAAGCGGGACACTGTCGCTGAGGACGATCGCACGCAGCTCCTGAAAAAGGGCGACGATGTCCATGCAAGTGTATTTGGGAATGAGGGCACGGGCGGGCACAGTCACCTGAAGTATCTGTGGAAGACGGGAGAACGGCAGCGGTTTCTGCTCACCGCCCGGGCTGGGAAGGGAGACAGCGCGATCTACTCCGGGTATTGGTTTCATCCGGAAAAAGGCGAATGGATGCTGATCGCCAGCTTCCAAGCTCCCAAGGCAAGCGCCTCCCTGGGGCACTTCCATTCCTTCAGCGAAAACTTCGTGGGTGCGAACGGCCATCTGCTGAGGAAGGCGCTTTATTGCAACCAATGGGTCCATGTGCGCGGCGGCGACTGGCGTGAGGTGACCGAAGCAAGTTTCAGTCACGATCCTACAGGCAAGACCGCACGCCTGGATCGATTCATGGGCGTGGAAGATGGCTGCTTTTTCCTGTCGCACGGCGGTTTCGTGAATGGCTTCAGCAAGTATGGAGAGCGCTTTACCCGGCCTGCCTCCAATGTACCGCCGTCGGATCTTCCTTCACTGGAGAAACTCTAAAGCTAGGGTCAGCATTTATGAAAATAACTGTGTTGCTCCTTGTCGCGATTGCTTCTTCGGCAGTTGCTGCTGGGCCGGGGCGGGACAACGACTTCGATGGACGCCGTGTGCTTCTGATCGGGATCGACGGCTGTCGGCCGGATGCGCTGCGTGCCGCGATGAATCGCGGGTTTGCACCGAACATAAAGAAGCTAGCGGACGAGGGGAGTTTCACCACGCAAGTTTACACGGGAGGTGAAACCGGCGGAGCCACCGAGCAGGCCACTGTCAGCGGCCCCGGCTGGGCCACGATCCTGACTGGCGTCTGGCGCAATAAACATCGGGTAAAGGACAACCGATTCGGCGGTAACCGGCTCCCGGTGTTCCCTCACTTCAT
This sequence comes from uncultured Verrucomicrobiales bacterium, assembly GCA_966251085.1. GTDB lineage: Bacteria > Verrucomicrobiota > Verrucomicrobiia > Chthoniobacterales > Chthoniobacteraceae > CBINJX01. Next base: position 19,764 of record CBINJX010000003.1, on the reverse strand, counting down.
GCGCCGCATCAAGGAGGTGAAACCTACCGCCTGGTGTGCGTCATTCTGCAATTGGCACGAGATTCACAACTTCATCGCGGACGGCTCCCGCAGTAATGGGATGGAGTTTTTGAACTCCAAGTTTACCGCTCCGCACGATCCGGCAAAGAAACATCAGGATTGGGCTCAGCTCGATATTGTGGTTCGCGATGCCGCGACTGCTCATCTGCGCGATGCCGACCCTGATGCGATGTTCGTTTATTTCGCGCAAGTGGATGAAATCGGGCATGCGGTCGCTGATCCGAAGGGAAGTTTCTCACCGGAGAATGAGCCGTACCTCGGGGGCATCAAAACCGTGGATGGCCTCGTCGGGGATCTACTGGCCAGTGTGCGGGCGCGGCCGCGGATTGCGGATGAGCGGTGGCTGATCCTCCTGACCACAGATCACGGTGGTCGCGGGACGAGCCACGGTGGCCAGACTGAGGAAGAGCGTACGATCTGGCTTCTTTCCAGCGACCCGGAACTCGGCCGTGCTCTACCTCCGACACCCATTGGTCAGACTTCAATCGCACACCTCGTTTTACGTCACCTGCAGCTCGAGCCGTCAGCGGATTGGGGCTGGGAGCCCGCTCCGTTTACGAGTTCACGGTAACCCATTGCTAATTGTCTAATATGTTCGGCACCTTCCGAGACCATCTCACCCAACAGATCGAGGAAATTCGCTCAGCGGGCCTGTATAAAAACGAGCGGGTGATCGTCACTCCGCAGGACGCGCACATTCGCGTAGCGCAAGGTCAGGCCGGAGCGGCGGATGGAGGAGAGGTGCTGAATCTCTGCGCCAATAATTACCTTGGTCTCGCGGAACACCCGGAAGTGGTGAAAGCCGCGCACGATGCGCTGGATCGCTGGGGTTATGGACTGGCTAGTGTGCGCTTCATCTGCGGGACCCAGGCGCTGCACAAGGAGTTGGAGTGCGCGATCACCGGGTTTCTCGGCACGGAGGATACGATTCTGTATTCCTCCTGCTTTGACGCAAATGGCGGTCTCTTTGAGACTCTGCTTGGCCCTGAGGATGCGATCATTTCCGACGAGCTCAATCACGCCTCGATCATCGACGGTATTCGTCTCTGCAAGGCACAGCGGCATCGGTACCGGAATAACGACATGGCGGATCTGGAGGAGAAGCTCAAGGCAGCAAGCAGTGCCCGATTCCGCCTCATTGCCACCGACGGTGTCTTCTCGATGGACGGGTACATCGCCAACCTGCGCGCCATCTGCGATCTGGCCGATCGATATGATGCCATGGTCATGGTCGATGATTCACACGCTGTCGGCTTCATGGGAGGGCAGGGGCGGGGTACTCATGAGCACTGCGACGTGATGGGGCGCGTCGATATTCTCACCGGCACCCTCGGAAAAGCTTTGGGTGGCGCGAGCGGGGGCTACACGAGCGGGCGAAAGGAGATCATTGAACTGCTCCGGCAGCGTTCACGTCCATACCTCTTCTCAAACACTCTCGCGCCGAGTATCGCCGGCGCATCGCTGAAAGTCCTGGAATTGCTCAGTGCCTCCACTGCACTGCGTGACAAGCTCGAGGAGAACACACGGTTTTTCCGGGAAGAGATGACCCGGCGCGGTTTCAACATCCTGCCGGGTGAACACCCGATCGTTCCGATCATGTTCGGTGACGCGGCCCTGGCGGCGCAAGTCGCGGAGAAAATGCTCGCGCGCGGCATCTACGTCATTGGGTTTTCTTATCCGGTCGTTCCCAAAGGAAAGGCTCGCATCCGGTGCCAGGTGAGCGCTGCGCATTCACGCGAAGATCTCGCCTTTGCCGCAGAGCAGTTTTCTGCGGTACTTGCAGAGATCGGCGGGTGATTTCCTCGCGCCTCCGCTCGTCCTGTTCTCTTTCCTTTTTGTGCTTCTTGGTCTCTTTGAGGCCAGGAACACATGCCCGTGAAAATACCTTCCAAATTGCAGCCGTGGGTCGAAGCACCAGGTGCAGATGGCACGTGAGTTGGGATTGAACCCGAAGAAGCTCGGGAAGCTCGATAACCATAAACAGGAGCCATGGAAGACGCCTCTACCGGAATACATCGAGAATCTCTACAGGAAGCAGTTCAAGAGGGATCAGCCAGAACAGGTGATGAGCATTGAGGAGCGTGTGAAGGCGCGGGCAGAGAAGAACGTGGTGCGGAAAGCAGTCCGCGCAGAAAAGAAACAACAGAAGGAGACAGAGGATGCGGCGATGGCGAATCCCCCAGAATGGCTTCGGTCAGTGCCCGCAAAAGCCTGGTTCGAGTCGGTGATACCGATTCTGCCGGTCGCCGATCTGGAGCAAGCGGTAAAATTCTACACCGAAAAACTGCGTTTTCAGGTGGAGTCCAGGGATGGTGGAAAGTCTGCGGTCATCTCACGTAACGGTGTGAAGCTAGGACTCACCTTCGGGCCCCTTGTGAACGCCACTCCCGGGCAGGGCAGATGCTATTTCATACTTAACTACGTTGAGAAATTCAATGTGGAGTGCCGCAGCAATGGAGTGACGATCTGCCATCCGTTGAAGATAGGCACATCCGGCATGACTGAGTTCACGATCGCCGATCCGGATCGGAACATGATTACCTTTGGCGAACGCGTGCAGGAAGAATCCGAGGAGATCCCCTTTTGAACCCGGTGTAGAGGCGACTTTGTCCCGAGTTTTGCGAATGACGTGCCGCCTCTGATCTCCGGTGCGGGCGGAGGCGAAGGGGGGTACAATCGGTTTATTATCCACGCGAAGGCTCCGCACCGCCACACCGCCTTCGCCCTGCCGCAAAAGTTTGAGGCGGCACCTGCGTCGTTGAACTCCGCAGAGCGCCGCCTCTACATGATTGTGCTTGTCTGGGACCTACCTCTTCCCCTTCGGATCGAGGTTCGCCGCGAGTTCTTCCGGCGTAACCTCAGACTTCACTCCTTCCGCGGGAACCTCTGCCTTGGCGGTCCAGAGGATCGCGTTCAGGACGAGCTTGCGCTGGTTGTCGTTTGCCCAGCCTTTGTGGAAGTGACCGCCGGTGAAACCGAAGCCGCGTCCGCCATCCTCGCGCTCGACTGCCCATGCGACGTGCTGCGGTGCCTGATCTTCCAATACGGCTTTCCGGACATCGGGATTTCCAGAATGAGGGCCATCCCCGCGCTTTAGCGTGTCGGCCGGTGGCAGGTCAGTGAGCACCGGAGTGACCCCCTTCATGCCTTTGCGGAAACGCATATGGTAGTACCATTCATCGCGGGTGCTGAACGGTTGAACACCGTTGCTGATCGGGTGTTTGGGAAGCTCCTTGAAGTTGGCGGTCCAGTGCGGATTTACCGACCAGTACTGCTCGAAATAGCCGCCGAGCCAGTCACGGAACTCGTTCGCTCCCTTGCCGTTGGATCCGCGCTCGGCCGGGATCTCCTGCTTCACGGGTTTGCCATCCGGGCCTTTCTCCGGTTCCGGCCAGCCGACCTTCTGGTAGGCAGGTTCCACGGCGTAGTGAAGGCAGACAAAACCGGCGCCGCGTTTCATCTCCTTATCGAGCTGCTGGAGACGATCACCCTGGACGGCGGGATGCCCTCCGCCGCCGTCGGAGTAGATGAGGATCGTGGAAGCTTTCGCCAGCTCCGCGGGAGTGGGCCATTCGGCGTTGAGCTTCGTGATTACTTCGGTGCGATCTGCGGCACCTTCGCGGAGGCAATCAGCGAGAAGTAGGACGCCTGCATTGTGTTCATGTTCACCTGGACCGTGGCTCGGCCTACCGGCAATCAGCAGTACTGTCTTTTTATCTTCGGCGGCGAGACTGGCCGAAACCAGCGCGGTGAGGGTGAGGAGGGGAAGGAGACGTTTCATGTCAATGCTCGTATGACCCACGGCAGGGCAGGCTCAAAGCAAGAAAATGCCGGAGGATGCAGTGTGAGCGGTTGAAAGATTCTTTCTAGCAAACAGCGGATGAAGGTGTTGCCTATGGGCCAACTGCCATGTCCCCACGCAGAACCGCTCAGAAGTTTGCTGCTCTTGTCCTTTGTGCGGTCGCATTCTGCGGCACGCTGAAAGCCTCGTCCGACGATGTCACTTTCCGCCGTGACGTGATGGCGGTGATCTCGAAGGCTGGATGCAACATCGGAGGATGCCACGGAAATGGGAGCGGGAAAGGGGGACTGAAGCTCTCCCTGCGCGGACAAGATCCGGATATCGATTGGATCGCCATGGTGCGCGATCAGGGCGGCCGCCGGGTGAATCTGCTCGATCCGGAGCGAAGTCTGCTGCTGCTGAAAGCCACGGCTCAGATGGCACACGAGGGCGGACAGCGCTTTAAAATGGACTCGCCAGAGTACGCGATCCTGCTCCGGTGGATTCAGGACGGGGCACGGGAGACGGGGGCGGACGGACCGCAACTCGTAAAACTGGAGGTCAGCGGGGCACGTGATGTGGTGATGGCGCCGGAGAAGGAGGTGAAGCTCCAGGCGTCGGCTGTCTTTGACGACGGATCGCGCCGCGATGTCACTCGTCTGGCAGTGTACGAACCGAACACTACGTTGAGCAAGGCGACGGCGGACGGGGTGATCTCGCGCGAACGTGCTGGGGAAACCACGGTGCTCGTCCGGTATTTGAATCAGCAGGTCCCGATTACAATGAACTGGGTGCCATCACGTCCCGGCTGGGCTTGGCGTGATGTGCCGACCAATAACTTCATCGACGAGATCGTCTTCAAAAAGCTGAAGACCGTGCAGATCCAGCCCTCGGAGCTGTCGAGCGACGAAGTCTTCGTCCGTCGCGCATATCTCGACCTGCTCGGGATTATCCCGTCGGCGGAGGAAGCACGCAGCTTTGTTGCGGAGACTTCGCCGGATAAACGTGCGAAGTTGATCGATAAGCTGCTGGAGCGTGAGGAATTCGCAGATTTCTGGGCGCTGAAGTGGGCGGATTTGATGAAGATCGATGAGCGCCATCTGGACAAGAAAGGCGTGCAGGTTTTTCACGCCTGGATTCGAAGCAGCATCAAGGAGGACAAACCATTCGACCAATTCGCGAGAGAGTTGATCGGAGCACGCGGAAAGACATTCGAAAATCCGCCGGCAAACTGGTGGCGGGCGAATCGGGATCCTGTCACTCGTGCTGAGAACACGGCGAGGGTGTTTCTCGGTGTGCAGTTGAACTGCGCCCAGTGTCACAACCATCCTTTTGAGCGCTGGACTCAAGACGATTATTACAACTGGGCAGCCCTGTTTACACGGCTCGACTACAAGCTGGGCGATGCGAAACGGACCGATACGAACGATAAACAGGAGTTCCGAGGCGACCAGACGGTGCTGATCAAGAAGAGCGGCTCGATCAAGAATCCCCGGACGGGTGAAGCGGCTCGGGCGCGGTTCCTTGGAGGGGCTGCGCCGAAGGTTTCAAAGGAGCGCGATGAACTTCTGGAATTGGCAGATTGGTTATCGCAGAGCCCGATGTTTGCACGGATGCAAGTGAACCGGGTGTGGTTTCACCTGTTCGGACGTGGGCTTGTAGAGCCGGTGGACGATTTCCGCGCGAGCAATCCGGCAACCCATCCGGAGGTTTTGGAGCGTCTCTCCGAGGAGTTCGTCAAAAATGGTTACAGCCTGCGGCACGTCATCAGGACGATCATGAACTCGCGGGTCTATCAGCTCGACTCAGAACCTAACGAGACGAACACTGAGGATGAGACATTCCACTCACGGGCGACCGTTCGGCGGCTTTCGGCTGAGCAGATCGCAGATTCCCTAGCAAAGGCTTCCGGAACCCACCTGGAGATCGATGGATATCCCGCAGGCACCCGCCTCGCGCAAACTGCGGAAGGACGGAAGCATTACCGACCTCTAAAAACAGATCTCGACCGGTTTAACGCCACCTTTGGTAAACCACCGCGGCTGATTGCTTCCGATTGTGAACGCTCGAACGAACTCGCGATGCCGCAGGCGTTTCAGCTCATCAGTGGCCCACTCGTGCAACGCGCCCTTACCCAGAAGAACAACCGGCTCGAGGAACTGCTCGCATCCGGGAAGCACGAGCTGGAAATCGTGGATGATCTTTTCTGGTCCACGCTTTCGCGTGAGCCGACCACCCGCGAGTTGGATCGTTTTGCCTATCGCCTGATGACCGCGGACGATCGTCGAAAAGCGGCTGAGGACCTGCTTTGGGCACTATTGAATTCGAAGGAGTTTCTCTTCCAGCGTTAACCACCGCTTCCTGCATCACGATGCACTCGTTTGCCTGTTCCAGTTATCACTCAGTACCGATCACGCGCCGTCATGCACTCAAGGTTGGCGGACTCGGCATGCTCGGCTTCATGCTGCCAAAGTTGCTCCGGGCGGAGGAGTTATCCGGGACCAAGATCAAACCGCGGGCGAAGTCGGTGATCTTCCTCTTCCAATGGGGCGGGCCGTCGCACATCGACATGTTCGACATGAAGCCCGATGCCCCGGAAGGGATTCGTGGACCGTACAAGCCGATCTCCAGTGCGGCGGACGGTATTCAAGTTTCCGAGAGGTTGCCTTTAACTGCCAAGGTGATGGACAAAGTGACCCTCATCCGGTCGGTCCATCACACGATGAAAAATCATAACTCGGCTGGGTATTACGCGCTGACGGGGCATGCGCCCCCCTCTGACGATCAGCGCCTGCGCGATTCGCTCGACCTGTTCCCGGGGTATTCGTCCGTCGTGGACCGCCTAGCGCCCTCATCTGGAGAATTGCCGACCGCGGTTTCTTATCCCTACGTGATCAGCGATGGATCCGTAACTCCGGGGCAGCACGCAAGCTTCCTGGGGAAACGACACGATCCTTTCCTCTTCCTGCAGGATCCGAACTCACCCTCCTTCGCTCTGCCGGAGTTGAGCCTGCCGATGGGCATTCCATTCGAGCGCCTACAGGCTCGACGGGAACTGATGCAACTCGTGGATGAACAGGCGCGGCTCATGGATTACTCGGCAGCAGCCAAGGGGCTCGATGGGTATTATGAAAAGGCGATCTCGATGTTGCAGTCACCGAAGCTGCGGGACGCGTTCAACATCTCGGCGGAACCGGACGTGATTCGCGAAGCGTACGGACGTTCGACCTATGGGCAGAGTTGTCTGCTGGCGCGGCGACTGGTCGAGGCGGGAACGAAGTTCGTAACAGTCTATTTCTCTGATACAATCGGCGGGCAAAGCACGGAAGCAGGCGGATGGGATACCCATGGGTTCAATAACACGCGGATGTTCCCGATCATCGAGAAGCGGCATTTGCCTATCACCGAGCAGACATTGCCGACACTGCTCAACGACCTCGACCAGCGCGGACTTCTCGATGAAACGCTCGTCGTGTGGATGGGAGAGTTCGGCCGCACTCCGAATATCAACGGCAACATCAGCCGCGATCACTGGCCGCAATGCTACACCGTGCTCCTTGCCGGAGGCGGAGTGAAGAGGGGCTTCGTGTATGGAGCTTCCGACAAGCAAGGTGCTTATCCGGCGGAAAATCCTGTTCGTCCGGATGACATCGCCGCGACCATTTACTATCTCCTCGGCATCGATCCTCACACCGAGGTTCGCACGACCACCGACCGCCCGGTATTCATCGCAGACGGCAAGCCGATCATGGGAGTGATCGCGTAGCCTTATCGCACGGTTAGCGCTGGAGCATCGCCTTTCAGAGGACTTGCGATGAAGCGGTGAATCCACGTGCCGCACCGGAGATCCCAAAGAAGCACCTCGCCGTCGGCGCTCCCGCTGGCGAGGATTTCCCGCGACGGAGAAAGCGCGAGCACCTGCGCGGTATCGTGATGGCCGTAGAGCGTAAAAAGGCGCTGTCGGTCGCTGAACTGATGAACGGTAATTAGAGGAGAGCCTCCGGCCGCGATGATTCGTTCATCATCGACGATCAGATGCTGAGGCTTGCCGGGAAAACTTCCAAAGGTCCCGCGTTTGTTGCCGGAACGGGTATCCCACTCGTGCAGCGTGCTGCTGATATCGGCTGAAATGGCACGGGAACCGTCACCGAGAAAGATCGCCGCAGAAAGAGCGGCTTCGTGGGCAGTGTGTGTTGCTTCTACCTCGCCGCTTTTTGCGTCACTCACCTTAGCAGTCCTGTCGCGACTGGCAGTCAGGATGCGTCGTCCATCCCGGCTGAAGACAACACTCTGCACCCAATCCGCATGCTGACGGGTGACCCGCTGCTCCTTGCCTGAGGCGGTGTCAAACCAGCGAACCGTTCGATCACCCCCACCCACAACCAGCGTCGCACCATCTGGACTGAAACTCAGAGACAGCGCTGTTTCACTGAAGTCGGCCAGGAGGCGAGGCTGTGACTCACCCGCCATGTCGATGAGTGCCACCGTGCCCCATTCGCCTGGGGAGCCGCCGGCCACTGCGAGCAGGTTACGCTTCGGATGCCAGGCGAGCGCGGTGATTCGCTCAGGCATGCGCTGGATGCGCTTGGCTAGGGAGCCGTCATCCAAATCCCAGATGAGCACCTCATAGTAGCCACTCGTGGCGAGTTGCCGTCCGTTCGGGCTGAAGGCGAGTGCCGTCACTGGAAGAGGACGGGAATAATTCTCTGGAGAGGGCCTCAGGAGCCGTTCACGAGCGAGCTCCGCCAGAGATTGCTGCGGTGAATCCGCGTCGGAGCGAGCACCTTCGCTGAGCCAGCGTTTGATCAATTCGATTTCTTCTGGCGGAAGCGGTTCCGCCTTCTGCGGCATCCGATCATCGGCGCTCGGCTCAATGAGAAGTCGATAAAGTTCCGACTCCTCCGGCTTTCCCTCGACCACCGGCGGAAGCTCGGTGTCGCCTGGTTTCAACAGCTGCTCGAAGGTATCCAGACGGTACTGCCCCTTGGCGTTCTCCTCGTTGTGACACGTGGCGCAGCGTCGCTGGAGAAGGGGCGCGATCTCCGCGCGAAAACTAACCGGTGTCCCGGTTGCAGTAGCGAGTCCAAGGGTGAGGAAAGCGAGGATGCGGGGGAATGCAGGTCGCATGTGCTGAGGAGAACCCTGCAGGTACGTGGTTCTTTGTACAGGAGCGACTTCGAGGCTCTGCACCGCGAAAAGAAAAAGCCCCGCGCGGATAGCTCCACGCGGGGCGAGAAGGAATCGTCAGGGAAGCTGGATTACTTCAGCTCCTTCAGCGTGACATCCTTGAACTGAACCTTCATCGGAGGACCCGCGTGCACTTGGAAAGCGATCACGCCTTTCTTGGCGCCCTGCTCGGTCTCATCGACCACATCGACGAACTGCTTGCCGTTGATGAAGTGCTGAAGGTGATTACCCTTTGCCTTGATCACGTACTCGTTCCAGTCGTTTGGCTTGATGACAGCCTGCAACTCCTCCGAGCTGGCGAGCTGGCCGACGACCTCGATCTTCGGCTTCTTCGGATCATCGCTCGGCTTCACCACAACCTTCTGTCCGCGCTGGGCGAGGATGCCGCGGCCTTTCTCCTCATAGAGAATTCCAGAATAGGTCTTTCCTGCCTCAAAATCCGCCTGGTAGCCGCTAACGACAAATTTCGGGCGATCGACCACCTTGCTCCGGTACTGCACGCCGGAGTTGCCGCCTTCGATCTTGTACTTGAAGGTCAGCTCGAAATCGGAGGGTTCGCCGCCTTGCCATACCAGGAAGGTATTGCCCTTCGTTGGATTCTCGGCAGTGGTCTGCCCGACGATTGCACCGTCCTTCACCGACCAGAAAGACGGGAGGCCATTCCAGCCGTTGAGGTTTTCGCCGTTGAAGAGCTGCCGAGTGCCGTCGGCATTCAGCGGCTTCGGGGTGCCCGCATCGGTGGGCTCATTGATCACCTCGGTCTCGTCGGTCGGTTCGTTGATGATCTCAGAGGTGTCCTGAGCATGTGCAAATGCGCCAACCGCGACAAGAGCGAGAAGGGAGGGGAGCAGTTTCATGAGTGTCCTTGGGTAATCAGGCCCGGGCTGGTTTCTTAGCGCCTTTGCCTGCTGGCGTTTTTGCCGAAGCCTTCTTCGCTGCTGGCTTTCCGGCAGATTTGCCGTTGGTTCCAGCGACCTTGTTGTTGCCAAAAAGTTGACGGAGATTCTCAAGGCCTTTCACGGCGATGTCGTCACGTTTCGGCTCGATCTTGCGCCAGATTGCGGCCGCGCGAGCGATCACCTTCACGTCTGTCGTGAAGCTCTCGATCACCACGTCGTTATCATAACCGATCTCCTTCAGCGCGGCGACAATCTCCGGCCAGTTGAGAGAATCGTTGCCGGGAGTTCCGCGATCAGTGCCGCAGGCATGGAAGTGGCCGAGCAGAGGCCCGACCTTACGGATCGCTGCTGCCTGGTTCTTCTCCTCGATGTTCATGTGGAAGGTATCGAGGTGCAGCTTCACGTTCTTGGCTCCCACGGCTTTCACGAGCTTGAGAGCCTGGTCCACTGTGTTGAGGAAGTCGGTCTCGAAACGATTTAGCGGCTCGATATCCAGTTCGATGCCTTTGCTCTCCGCGTACTTTGCGAGTTCCTTCAGGTTCTTCACCACGAGGTTGAAGTGCTCCTTCTTCACGGAGTCCTCGTGGGCGCCGATGAGGCCGACTACCGAATAGAGCGGGCCGATGATGCGCGGGCAGCCGAGTTCAACCGCCTGGTCCACCAGCTTCTTGCAGTACTCCATCGCGGTCTTCTGATCTTCCTTGCTGCCGCGGAAGTCACGGCCCGGGCCCATGGCCGCGCAGATCGAACCGATCACGAGACCTGCCTTGTCAGCAGCTTGTTTTACTTTGGCCGGATCGATGTGGGATGGATCCTCGATCGGGATTTCAACCGAGTCGAAACCGATCTCCTTGAATTTCTTGAAGAGCTTCGTGCTCTCGGTGGTGAAGGGGGATACGAAGAGAAACGTATTGATGCCGAAACGCATGATGATGCTGGGCGGGTTGAGGGTTGTAGGTTCGCGAGATGCGAGCGGGCATTTGCGCTGAGGTGTTTGTGACAGTCAAGCGTTGGCCTTTCCCGGGAGAATGCATCTTGCTTCACCGCATCCAGAGAAGACGCGCGTCGCCCCGTCTGCCAGCGATACACCGCATGATGAAAGCTCCGCTTAGCCTCCTCGCTGCCGGACTGGTATCTACCGGCAGTTTCTTCACCGGATGCGTGGTGCCATCCGACCGCGGCCTCAACGCGAATGATCCCGCATACTCGGATCCAACCCGCGTACAGCTGCTGACTGCCGAGCCGGATCGTGCCTACGTGGTTGTCGGTGAAGTCCAGCTCGACGATGGACAGTGGCGCAATGAACAGGTTGCCGAGACAGCGATTCGCACAGAAGGGGCCCGGCTGCTCGCCGACGCGGTGATCGTTTATGGCGGTCGCGGCAATCCTCGCCGGCCGCTGGCAATTCGTTACACGGAACCGACACCCGCACTCGGAACCACGGTTGTATCGGCTGCGGGGGCAGCGGGAACTGCGAGTGGCGCTACGACCGGCACAGGTGGTGCGAGTGGTGGTAGTGGCGGCGGAGGCGGAGGCGGCGCTTTCCCAGATACCAGCTACTGATCAGACGGTTACGCACTTTTTCGATGCCTGGGTAATTGGATGCAGTCGGGGAGTGCTCAATCGGGTGAAGTCGCCTCGGGCGCTCAGCCTGTGGGAGGGTATCATTATAATCACTCCCAGAGGCGACGCATGCAAAAGCGGCTCACGTTAAATAACTGGAATTACGCGGTGGCGCATGGAGAAAACCCACAGCGGGCGTTCCGCGGGTTCGTGCCCTCGTTTCACTGGTGCGAGAGCATGCCCCTGGATCTCTTCTGGAACCCCAAACGCCACCGGTAGAGCGCGCGCGACAATTAGTCGTACATTTTTACCAACTGGTTGCCTCGCGCAGGCAACCCGTTGCAGAGCCGGGGCAACTGGTTGGTGGGCGGCGGCAACTGGTTGCCCATTCGCCGCAACCGGTTGCCCGGTTGAGCCAACCGGTTGTGCAGCTCGAGCAACTAGTTGCCCTCGCAAGGCAACTGGTTTGGGGCGACGTGCAACCAGTTGCCCGCGGCCGACCACTGGTTGTGCGGCGCCGACTACCACTGGTGCGGCGTAAACCACCGGTGGCCACCGGAATTCTACAGCTAGTCGTCATCTGGCGACCTCTTGCCGCAGCGGTGTGACTGTTTGTCGGCGGGGTACTACGGTTTGGTCGCTGCGGACCACTGGTGGTCACGAAAGACCCAGCACTACCAGATGCGATCGACTGAAGCTGGCCATGAGCTCAGTTTCTTCCCTCATGGAACCAGGTTTTTCTGCGCAGGGCATTCACAAGCCCGACAGGCCGTCTGCTCTTTGCATCAGCCCCTTTGCGCAAACGCGCCACCGCGTAACTTCAGCAAATAAAAAGCGGGCCCGTCTGCAGCGCAGACGTACCCGCTTTCGGAAGTAGCGTTTTAGTGAGCCGCTATTTATTTCTTCCAGCCAGCACCCGTGGCCTTGGTCTTGATGCGACAGAGGAAACTGTCCGCGGTCATGTACAGGGTGGAACCGTCATCGCCCCAGTTGCAGTTTGCGGTAGCCTCACCCGTCAGGATGGTGCCGAGGTGTTTGCCTTCCGCATTGATCACCAGCACGCCGCCGGGACCAGTTGCCCAGATATTTCCCTGGCTGTCGGTTTTCAGGCCATCGCATGAGCCTTTGCGACCGGGAGCCTTGACCTTTGTGGCATCGAAGAACATCCGGCCGTTGGTAATGCTCCCATCAGCTTGCACATCATACGCACGGATGTGCAGGTCCTTGGAGTTGGCAACGTAAAGCACCTTTTCGTCCGGTGAGAAGGCGATGCCGTTCGGAAAGCTGATTTCTTTCGTCAGCAGAGTCACCTTGCCTTCCGGGGTGACGCGGTAAACGCCGTTGAACGGAATCTCCTTCAAGGGCGAATTGTTCAGCCCTTCCAATCCGTATGGCGGGTCAGTGAAGTAGATATCGCCATTGCTCCGGATGGCGAGGTCGTTCGGCGAGTTGAAGCGCTTGCCTTCGTATTCGCCAGCGATGGTCTCGAATTTGTTTTCACCGATCATCCGCGCAATCCGGCGGTCTCCATGCTGACAAAGGATCAGATTACCTTTTGCATCAACCGCCAGGCCGTTTGATCCCTGCTCGCGAAAGCCTGGCGTCGGCTTGGTCATTCCACTGGGCTTCAGAAACACCGTGGCTTTGGTTTCACCAGGCTTCCACTGATAGACCACGTTTTCCGGGACATCAGAGAAAAGCACAGAGCCGTCTTTCCACACGGGGCCTTCGGACCAGTTAAACCCTTCGCAGAGTTTCTCAATTTGAGCCGGATGCGGCACAAGGGCGTCAAAGGCAGGATCGATGCGTTCGACTTGCCCCACGTTCGGGTAAATATCAGCGCGCTGGCCGGCTTTTGTCGTATCGACCGAAGGAGCGGGTGCGGTCTGCTGCGCAGAGAGCACGGCCATCGGAGCGATGAGGAGGAGGGGAATGAGACATCTCATAGCAGATGAACGTTTGGCGCAGCGGCGAGGTGATGCCAAGCCTGCAACTTGTAAAAGCATTGCTATGAGCGAATACGTCGCCGGAATGCAGTGTTTCGTCCGACGGGAAGCCCTTCCTGAGGGATTCCCTACCGCTTGATATCACCTCAACAGTGGGGCGGTGCTCAACCGTGTCTACGTTAATACCTTAGAAAAAATCTGAGGTCATGCGACCGTTGGCACAGTGGATGCGTTTACAAAGCGACGGATCCCCACCGAAAATGACTTTCCGAATCGACCTTCCCCCGGGCGAGCTTCGCGATCTCTCTCCCAATATCAACTACCTGGCAACCCTGCTGGAAGTTCTGCTTCCAGACCAGCTTGCAGGCATAGTGTCCATCGCCACTACCGTATCTGGAGCGCAGTTGGAGTTCAAAGGTGCGGGCGAATGGACTGGGCTCACTTATGATTCCGATATCGTCCCTCGCTGGATGTTCGCTGAGGTTGCATTTCGGGAACTGTTGAACCAGCGCGTGCAGGATTTCATTGAAGTCCTCGAACAGATGCAGCCTTGCACCGCGACAGAGTCCGGGCACCTGGGGTGGTCGGAAGCGTGGACTGCAGGTTAGGGAGCAATTGTCGCTGCCGGGGCACACGGTGTTATCGTTTCATCAGTCTGGCCTGCTCCTCGAACTTTTCAGCCGTAATGCCCGGAGCAGCACGCAGGGCCAGGTTGTGATTCTTGCCCAGCCACTGGGCGGATTTTACGAACAAGGACACTGCGGATGCATTTGATCGGAACCTCCGCTGGCTTGCGAACCGCTCGTGGATTCAGAACGTCATTTCAAATTGGACTTACCGGCAGCCTCCGAAGAAGGGAGTAAGAACAGGATCAGGTTTGAGATTGAGAACTCCAGGGTGACCTCATTCGGCAGAAAAACCCTGTAGAGCATCCTCCGTGGAGATCACCGAAGTTCTGCATATTCATCCCGGCGGTCGGCGGCGCGAACGCCCTACCGCCGGGTCTGCTCAACTGCTCGATTTACCCCAACTGCTCCACGCTGATCACCGCACGCATCTCATGTGTGCTTCCGGCCGACAGCACGATTGCGTTCTCGGCAGCATTCGTAGTTTCAATGCAGAGCATCTGAGGCCACTCATCGTCGCCGAAATCCGGCAGTGCAGCAGCCTTCTTGATCCAGGGGTTCCAGACAACCGTGGTGGCAGAGCCTTGCTTCTCTACCTGGAGCCGACGCCGTATACCTGGGTCTTCGGCGATACAGGTGCTCTCGGTGTTCAGGTAGATCCGATCGGTCTCACTGGTGATCCGGATCGGGGAGGAGTCCTGAGTCTTGCGGCGAAACTCATCAGCTTTGTCGATGTACTCGACGCCTTCGAGACCGGTGATCGATACATCCCGGACATCCTTCACGAGGAGGTAGGTATGTAACGCCTCCTCGAAGCTAAACGCTTCATCGGAGCGATTTTCAACGGAAAGCGCCATGTTCAGCACTGTCCCGATCGTAATGGTGTGGCGGAGGGTGAAATCGTACGGCCATTGGCTGCGGGTGCGCTCATCTGAATCGAGCCGGAGGGTGACGACAACCTCGCCGGAGTCCGTCACCATCACATGTTCGATATCCCAAGGTAGATTGCGTGCAAACCCGTGTGCCGGAGCGTCCGGGAAGCCGGCTCGCGGACCAAACCATGGAAAGATCACCGGCACGCCACCGCGGAGTGGTTTCTCGGGAGCATAGAGGCTTGAAGCACTCATAAACAGCACCGCCTCTTCACCTGTGGGCTGGAAGTGGGCAACGTGAGCCCCCTGGAGATAAATACGGGCAGTGGCGAGTCGCGATTGGATGTGGAGAAACTCCAGCCCTCCCGGGCCTTCCTGGAATTGGACAACTCCCGGGATTTCCCACCGGCGAAAATCGTTATCAGGTATCATGCCTCGAAACCTAGGAGTCCGGAGTCTGTGCGCCAAGATACAAGAGGAGCCGTGCAGCTCTCTGATCGATACTCTCCACCACTGATCTTCAGAGAGGCATCACGTGATGCCATACGTCACTCCACCCGCGCTTGTATTACGCAGGTACTCTGTTGTTCTTCGACCTGCGGTTCTTTGGGAGGCTTCGCGTCCGGAAACGCTGTCTTTTTGCTGGAGCAGCACAGCGCGGACGCTATTTTACGGCCACTTCCGGCCGACACGCGCCGTGTCGAACACCCCCGCTGTGAATACATCCACCACAACCCAGAATGCAGCCTCGCGATGGAGTCGCGATGCGTTCTGGTATGCCGGATTGGGGGTGGGA
The DNA here is from genome assembly GCA_966251085.1 of uncultured Verrucomicrobiales bacterium. Classification (GTDB taxonomy): domain Bacteria; phylum Verrucomicrobiota; class Verrucomicrobiia; order Chthoniobacterales; family Chthoniobacteraceae; genus CBINJX01. The sequence continues at coordinate 4,034 of CBINJX010000003.1, read as the reverse complement.
ATCGTGCTAACACTCGGGTGTTTTGCCTGGCGTCATAACGCTCGGATTGCCGTGGACAGAGCCGCGGGCGAGAGTGAGATGGTGATGCGCTGGGTGGAAGAGTCGCTGGAGCTCGAGCGCGATCTGGTGGGCATGTACGCCGCAGTGGTGCAACCTCCCGCGGGACATCGGGAACCGATCCTGATGAACTTTGTCAGGGCGCAGCAAAGCACCGAGCAACGACTCGCAAAGTTGCGAGAGTCGGTTGCCGGTGAGCGACTGCGAGCAGACACTGGCACCCTCGTCAGTGAGTTGGATGATGTGGAAGCTGATTGGCAACGATTCTCGAAAGATCTGGGCTGGGTCATCGACCCCGGACCAGGCGGTCCGCCACCTCGTGAACTGATCCGTGATCGTCTGATAGCGGCACGGCAGTGGCTCACCAATATGGACCGCGCCCTGGATCACTTCTGTGGGAGGTTGCGGCAGATTCTCCAGGAGACCAAGGCGGAAGCCGCGAGTGCAGAACACCAGCATGAGCAGAGCGATTTTCTTTTGGTCGGATTGCTCGCATCACTTGTTGGTGGCACGTCTTGTCTGTTTGTCCGGTTTCAGAATCGTGCTCGCGCCGAAGCGCAGATGCGCGAGGATCTCATAAGGCAGTTGCAGGCAGCGGAAACAAAGTATCGCTCGATCTTCGATAATGCCATCGAGGGGATTTTTCAGACGACGCCGGACGGTCGGTTTATCACCGCCAACAAAGCGCTCGCACGGATGTACGGTTACCGTTCACCCGAGCATCTGATGAGCAGCATGTCAGATATCGGCAGCCAGCTCTATGTGGAGCCGGAGCAGCGAGCGTCGCTGCTGGAAGCGCTCAGGGATGGCGATATCGTGTCCAATCTCGAGATCGAGATTGTGCGGGCCGATGGCAGGACGATTTGGATTCGCGAGAATGTTCGCGCGGTCCGCAATGAACGTGGGGAACTGCTGTACCTGGAAGGTACGGTGGAGGATGTCTCCGATCGTTGGTGGAATGAGCAACGGCGCAGACTGCAGTATGCGACGGCGAGAGTCTTGGAGCGTGCGGCAAGTGTGGCTGAAGCGCGCCCGATGATTTTGCAGACGGTGTGTGAGATCCTGGACTGGGATATGGGGGCCGTGTGGGATGTGAATGCGGGAAGCACATCGCTCGAGTGCGTGGAGGTGTGGCATTCACCTCACATCGATATCACGGAATTCGAAGAGGCTGTATCCCGCGCACGTCACGGAATCGGCGAAGGCCTTGCAGGTGAAGTTTGGGAATCCGGTGAACCGAAGTGGATTGCCAATCTGGAGACCGGTGCACATACCGCCGGTGCGCGGATCGCCGTGAAGCACGGGATGGGGTCCGCGTTTGGTGTTCCTATCAAAGTGGCCGGTGAAGTGCGCCATGTGGTCGAGTTTTTCAGTCCGAAAATTTCGCTCCCCGATCCGGAGTTGCTCCAGACGCTGGGGCTGATCGCGAATCAGCTCGGTCACCTCATTGAACGGAAAATTTCTGAGGAGGCGCTGCGCAAGAGCGATATGCGGAAAGCTGCAATTCTCCGCTCTGCCTTAGACTCCATCATCTCGTTCGACTTGGATGGACGCATCGTTGAATTCAATCCTGCGGCGGAACGAGCGTTTGGCATTCAACAGTCAGCAGCCCTCGGGGGAGATGTGGTGGGTTTGTTTGCCTTGTCTGAACTCCAGATGACGCATCGCCGCGGAATCGCACTTTATAACGCGACGAATGTGGCCCCAGGCAATGGGCAACGGGTGGAGTTGAATGCGGTTCATACCGATGGGCGGGAGTTTCCCGTGGAGGTCGCAGTGAGCCGGATCAATATCGATGGCACTCCGATGTTTACCGCATTCCTGCGGGATATCTCCGAGCGGAAACAAGCGGAGCGTCTGACTTCCGAGTTGGCGGCCGTGGTGGCGAATTCCAATGATGCGATCATCGGATGCACAATCGAGGGAACGATTCGCAGCTGGAATGTCGGCGCGGAACGCATCTACGGGTGGTCCGCTGAGGAGATGATCGGCTCATCGCTGGAGGTGTTGTTGCCACCGGAACGGCGTGATGAATATCCCCGGACATTGGCAACAGTTCGCGAAGGAGACAGCCTTGCAAACTATGAGACGCAACGGCTTCGGAAGGATGGAAAGAAGATCAGCGTCTCGATTACGGAATCGCCGATCCGAAGTGAAAGCGGAGTAGTCACCGGGCTCTCGTCGATTGCCCGCGATATCACGGAGCGTAAGCGCTTGGAGGAAGAACTGCTTCAATCGCAGAAGATGGATGCCGTTGGCCGGCTTGCAGGTGGCATCGCTCATGATTTCAATAACGTTCTCACGGCGATCTTGGGATACAGCGATCTGCTAATCGGACAGATCGAGCCAAAACACTGGATGTATCGGCATTTGTCCGAGATCCGGAAGGCTGCTGACTTTGCTGCGGCATTGACCCATCAGTTGCTCGCCTTTAGCCGCAGACAGCCGCTCTACCTGAGGGTTTTCGCCATCAACGACACCGTGAAACATATGCAGAAGATGCTGCAGCGGGTCATCGGTGAGCAGATCAAGATTCGGACGGAACTCGGGGCAGAAATCGGCCGGCTCAAGGCGGATCCGAGTCAACTGGAGCAGGTGCTGCTGAATCTCTGTGTGAACGCTCGCGATGCGATGCCGCACGGAGGTTTGATTACGATTTCCACGGCGGACGTAACATATGTGCCCTCCGCCGAGGAGTCGTCGCTCAGTGAAATGCCGGCGGGCGAGTACGTAATGCTGACTGTTGCGGACACGGGCACGGGAATTCCTGCAGATGTGATCAAGCACATCTTCGAGCCGTTCTTTACAACAAAGGATCACGGCCAGGGAACGGGGCTTGGTCTTGCGACGTGCTATGGAATTGTGAAGCAGAGCGGTGGCTTCATTACGGTGGACAGCACTGTCGGTGTGGGGACTACGTTCCGGATTTACCTTCCGCGTGTGGACGAATCCGGCGAGAAAGCGACGACGCGCCAAGGCTTGGGGAACCTTCCGCGGGGATGTGAGACTGTTCTGTATGTGGAGGATGAAGTCGCAGTCAGGAGCCTGACTGCGCATGTGCTGCGTAAGCTCGGCTATAACGTGCTGGAAGCAGGCGATGCTCAGCAGGCAAAACGGGTGGTCGAAGGTTACGCCGGACCGAGTATTACATTGATGTTCTCTGACGTTGTGTTGCCGGATGCAGGCGGACGTGAGTTGGCGGAGTGGTTGCTGGGGAGGCATCCGCGTGCGCGACTGCTTTTCACCTCCGGTTATGTGGACGACGGGGTGCTCAAGCAGCACGGAATCGATTCGACGTCTGCCTTCCTTCAGAAGCCGTTCACGCCGTCGGATCTTGCCTGCAAGCTCCGCGATGTTATCGACTGCGTTCAGACGGAATCGGAGAGTTTGGGGCTCTCCCGGGTCGATGGAACGCGTGGTTCTTTGGAGCTGCCTCTGTCATCCGCTGCGAATTAGCTTTGCATCCAGCGACGGAATCTAGCTTCACTTGCGACAGTGCCAGCATCAGATCCAAGCTCAGGAACCGTTGAGTCGATCCGTCTGCTCCTTGTAGAGGACGACGCAGACGACGTGCTACTGTTGCGCGAATTGCTGGAGGGAGCTCCCGTCAATTTCCAGATCATCCACGTGGCTCGCCTGCGTGCGGCGTTGAAACGTTTGGACAAGGGCGGGATCGACATCATTCTCGCGGACTTGTCGCTGCCGGATAGCAGTGGAGTGGCGACATTTCAGAAGCTATGCGCCCATACGGTGCACATGCCGATCATTGTCCTCAGCGGACAGAACGATGAGGAGATGGCGCTCTCTACTGTCGAGCAAGGGGCTCAAGATTACTTGGTGAAAGGGCAGACCGACAGGGCATTGCTGATCCGCTCGATACGGTATGCCATCAAACGCGCCGAAGCGGATCGCGCTCTGGCGATGGAACGTAATCTCCTGAAGACTGTCATCAACAACCTCGTTGATGCCGTCTATGT
>CBINJX010000002.1:0-23107 GCA_966251085.1 uncultured Verrucomicrobiales bacterium | reverse complement strand
AGGTGAGTTGAACATCGCGCTCGCGCCCGGGCCATCCAAGAATCCCTGCGTGCTGCCCGCGTAAGTGGATACGCTTCCCCCCGCGATCACGCGAATGAGGTGGTTATTGGTATCGGAAACCAACACGTCGCCCGCGGAATTCACCGCGATGCTGCTCGGCGAAGCAAACTGTGCTGTTCCCGCCGCGCCATTCGCGAACCCCGAGACTCCAGCCCCCGCGAAGGTGGTCACGGTTCCGTCGGGAGCAATCCTTCGAATGCGATGGTTGCCCGAATCGGCGACATAGACATTCGGCGGAACAGCCGAATCCAAGGCGATGCCCTTCGGGAAAAGGAACTTTGCCTCGCCCGCCGCGCCGTCGGCAAATCCCGCGATGCCGGAACCCGCAAGGATCGTGACCTGTCCGCTCGCGCTGATCTTGCGAATGCAGTGGTTGTATTCATCCGCGACATAGAAGTTTGCACCACCGGCGGTAAGCGTTACCCCATGGCTCGTGCCAGTCGCAGGCGCACTGATCGCGAAATGCGTCGCGTCAGTAATCGATGCGACGGTTGCGCCAGCCGGGATGTTCGTACCCTTGACTGCGGCTCCCAGCGAAAGCCCGGAAGTGCTGTCGCACGTCACGTTGGTGGCCCCGAATACAGTCGAACCATTGGTGAGAATCACGTCAGGCTCGACCGCTATGCCGGAAGGCCGATCGAATCGCGCAGCCGCGCCAGTGCCGTTCACGAACCCCGACACACCGGATCCCGCAAACGTGGCAACCGCGCCGTTGACGCCGATTTTGCGAATCCGGTGATTAAGGAAATCCGCGACGTAAACATTGCCACCGGACACGGCGAGATTCCCGGGTGAATTGAACTGAGCAAGTGACGCAACAGCTGAATCCTGGAATCCCGCCACACCCGAACCCGCTACCGTGCTGACGGCAAACGGCGCTTCGAGATTCGGCTCGGTCGAATATTCGAGCACTGCATTGGTCGGAAGATTGTTGGGATCGACCGTGCCGTTAAGCCGCCCCGCCGTCGGTGTGAGGCTGTCAGCCGCGACGGTCACAATTTTTGGAAGCTCGATGAAAGTGAAACTCTGCCCCAGCGTCTGCGTCGTATCGTCTGGCAGGCGATATCGGAAGTAGTAGCGAACGTCGGGATTCAACCCCAGCAGCGTGAAATCGAGTACCGCGCTCAGCTGCACGCCCACTGCACTCATATTCCCGGCATCGGGAATTGCCGGTACTCTCAGCGGTCCGATTGCAATGGTGCGCAATGCATGGTTCTCGCTGTCGGCAACAATCAGGGTTCCATCCCGTGCCACCAGGAGACCGGTTGGCGCATTGAATCGAGCGGTGGTGGAAATGCCGTTGAGAAATCCCTCGGTGCCAGTACCGGCGATTGTTGTGACGACGCCTGCTGGTGTTACCTTGCGGATTCGTTCGTTCTCCTCGTCGGAAACGTAGAGATTGCGATCAGAATCGGCTGCGAGGCTGGACGGGTTGTTAAATTGCGCCGCCGTGCCAGTCCCCTCCGCAAATCCCGCGGTGCCCGAGCCCGCCAGGGTGGAAACTGCAATCGCAACAAGGCCGGTTGCATCCGTGGTGGTCGTAATCAGGCGAATGCGATTGTTCCCGCGATCGGCGACACAGACCGTTTCCGGGAACCCTGCTTTCGCAACGATCACCAGCCCCTGCGGCGTATCGAACTTGGCATCAGCCAGCAGCGCACCATCCGGGGAGAAGCCCGCCACGCCTGATCCGGCAAAGGTACTAACCGTTCCGGCAGGCGTTATTTTTCGAATCCGATGATTGAGCGCGTCGGCCACATAGATGTTGCCGGAAGCATCAAGATCCAGACCGTAAGGATAATTGAAGCGCGCCACCGATCCCGACCCGTTTAGAAATCCGGCGGTGCTGGCACCTGCAAGGGTCGTAACCGTCCACTGGCCCCCCGGAGTCGCTGGCCGGGTTAACTTACAGATCCGATGGTTGTACGTGTCCGACACGTACACGTTGTCATCCGGGCCTACCGCTATAGCCGACGGAAACGCCAGGGCCGCACTCAATCCGGGTCCATTCCCCCGCCCATAGGCACCTGTGCCGGCGATTGTGGTCACCTCCGCATTCGGGCTGATCATGCGGATTACATTGTTGCCCGTATCCGCAATGAAGATATTACCGAGTGAATCCTGGGCAACGCCGAATGGATAATTGAACTTCGCCGAAAGGCGCGATTCAGCATCCACAAATCCGTGGTCATTCGGCACCCCGGCAAACGTGCTGACGATCGGCGTGGGCACCGAAAAATCCGCATTTTCCGAGATCTCGAAGAACACCCCGGATCCGATTTGTGCCGCGGGCACTCGCGCGTAGAGCGAAAGCCCCTTGGCCGTGAAAGCCGCATCGCCACTTTCATACGCACCGAGATCCGGTCCACTGCCGAGACTGCGGGCAAATCCGCGTTGATCGACCTCTAGGCCGCTCACGACGGCGGAGGCGGGCACTCCATCGATGGCCTGGCTATAGGCCAGCAACGCCATTGTTTGGGTCGGACCGCCGTTGTCGGTCAGGGAGCCAAGCAACGGGTCAGCGGTGATGGCAACTGGTCCGCTGTCGGGCGCATCCGGGGTTTTCCCTGCGGCGCCGATGATATTCGCTCCAACGCGAGTGACACCACCCGCTGGGCCGCTGCTCCAAATGTCGCGTCCGTTGGAAGCTGAGTTCCCACTGATGATACAGTTGGTGATCGTCGCCAGACCGCTGGAAATCATAATTCCACCGCCGAGACTCGCGGCTGTATTCGCAGCGATGGTGCAGTGCGTCAGCGTCAGCGAACTGCCCGAATTGACAATCGCGCCGCCGTCGCCTGTGGAGGAGTTCCCCGCGAGTGTGCATTGCGTGAGCGTGAGCGTGCCGTCGTTGCGAATCGCCCCACCTGCGAGACCGGAGTTGCCGGAAAGTGTGCAGCGTTCCACCGTCACGATACCCGCGTTATACAGCGCGCCACCACTGCCGCTGAGCGTCGCGCCTGCGCCATTGCCGCCAGTAAGGGTTAATCCACGGATAGTCAGGTTCCCGCCGGCGGCCACATTGATAAGGCGCCTGGCGTTGCCACCCGTGACAGTCACCCCGTAAGGAAGCGCAGTGGCGTCCACGGTTACACCTGCCTCGTCACTGATCACGAGTTCGCCAGCGAGCGTTATCGTATGGGAGGCAGCGGTGAAAATGGCGGGATCGAATGTGATGGTATCAGCGCCGGCATTTGCCGCGGCATCCGCCCACACCTGGCGGAGCGAGCCGGGACCCGCAGGAGTCGCATCCGTCGTATTGCTGACCACGAAAACGGCCGCCGTTGCATCCATCCGGAGCAGGCAAAGCAGGAAGCCGACGGCGAGGAGATGCAGTGAAGTTCTCATGAACTGTCCCACAAATGAACTTGCAACGCGTTCCTGCGGGGTTCCTGTTGCCACACTTCGGCGAACTTCAATGCGACACCCGTCTTTCGTAAGCCGGTCTACCCCCAGATTGGCATTCGTAGCGCCGAAGGGTTTCGAGGTTTTCATGAGAGCAATGAGGCGAGCCTGCCGAGCGCGACGGCAGTGCAACCGGAGGGAAGCTGGGAGACGACGGCGCAAATTGGGACTGAACGCAATGAACCCACGCGCTGCATCAGCGCGGTTCCGCCCGAGTTCGCGGCCAAGCCACCGCCCCAAGCCGATTCTTTCCAGACTTACGAGCATTGCCTCCACCCCTAGCTAGGCTTTCGATTCGCGTCTGCCGGGGTTCACCCCCTTTTTTTGTAAGGGTCGCCCCCGGCATGGGCTCGAAATAAAGTCGCTTCTCCGTGCCCATCGCGGGCCTTCTCAATATCGGAGAGTGCTTGAACCCGAGGAACTAAGGACCGGGTTGCCCCCGTCAGAGCCGATATCGCCGCAACATGGCTCCCGGTCTGTTTTCCTTTCCGTATTTTTGTCCCCCCGACCACATCCCAGACTCGCCGGATCACCTTCCGATGATCGGTTCCCGCATTTTGCTCCACTTCACCGCATCTTGAAAAAGTGCGCGGGCATCTCGGAGTTGGAGTTTCTCCCGGATGCGCACCAGATAACTCTCGACAGTCTTCACACTCAGCGAGATCCGCTGCGCGATTTCCGTCGGACGCAGCCCTTCCCCGATAAAGGTGAAAACCTGCAGCTCACGCTCGCTCAGGAGCGCGACAGGACCAGTTTTTGGAGCCTCTGTCGTCTCCACGGAACCCGCAACGAGGCGTTCTATCACCTCTTTGCTCAGATACACGTCCTCATCCAGCACTCGCCGCATGGCGCGCAGTAAATCCACGCCACTCGCTGTTTTACTGACGAAGCCGTGAGCACCCGCTCGAAGTGCCGTAATGGAGTGCGCGAGTTCGTCGCAACTGGAGAACACGAGCATCCGGAGCTTCGGGAACTTCGCCCTGAGCGAACGCACGATTTCCAACCCTGTGGGAACATCCTCCGCGATCTCGAGCAGCACCAGATTCGCATTGTTCCGGGTCACCAGCGAAGCGGTCTCAGCCAATTCTGCCCCCTGCCCGACGCACATGAGATCAGTTTCAGCTCCAACAAGTGTACCGATCCACTCCGCAACCATCGGATGCCCATCCATGACCAACACCCGCGCGCGGGCTGGATCGGCAGACTGCAGCTTGGGGGGAGCGTGCACCCGCTCCAGCGGAAGGATCCTGAATGCCGGTGTCGTGCCCGCCTCGGCACCGGTCTGCCGGTCCCCGACGTTGCGTGCACAGGACTTCTCTCCGCTGGTAGTGATCATGGCCGTTTCAGGCTCGAGCCCGGAGTCCTGCGGCCGGCGTCGTGAATGTTTCAATTTGTCCTCCGAGTCCGCATCCTGAATATTCGACACATAAATGGTCAAGCCTCGTATGTGTGAGCGCCTTGTTATCGGAGATTGTAATGCAGCGGCATCAACGATGCCTTTCCAGCCGCTTGCCGTGTTATTGATGCCTCATCCCTGCCGGGCCAGGCAGATACCGCAATGCAGGAGCTCAACATTACAAATAAGTAACAACCACTGACTCGGGCGAAGCCCAGGGCAAACGCATTAAAATTCTGGGTGCCGGATCAAGGAAAATAGAGGGTTTGCGGGCGATTGGCTTCTCAATAGCTCGTTAATCAACCATGCAAATTCGACACTCATCTAATAATATTCACTGATTTCCAACGGGTTACGCCAATTTTTAATGCGTTCGCCCTGGGGCGAAGCCCCCCTTACGAGCCGACAATTCTTCACCCTTTCGAGCACTCTGAACAATCAATCCAAATCCCCGGAAATAAACGGCTCGGCTCCAGTAGCATACAACTGGAACCCTATCGACGTTATACAGCCACACACCTCTTTGCCACGGGTTCAAGGTGCCACTTGTATTTCCGGCATCCTGCGTCTTGCTGCGCTGATCCTCTTTGCCTTCATGGCAGCGTGCAGCCGGACGGAAATCGATAAGAGTGCAACGCCTACGAGCCGTGACGAAGGCGCGCTGTTCCGAGTCGGGTCGATCGTCGTTTACGAGGCGGACCTCAAGCGGGAACTCGAGGAAAGGCACGCGGCGCCCGGCGATGAAGTAGCGAGGAAGAACGCGCTCGATGAATTGGTTACTCGCGCGCAATTCACCCAGGCCGCACTTGCGGCAAACCTCGATCGTGATCCCGAGGTTCGGGCGCGAATGAGCCACGCTCTCACGAGCCGGTTCAAGGAACAGAATCTCATTCCTCGTCTGAAGGAGATGTCCGCCCCGATCCCTGAGTCTCGGTTGCGCGAGCTGTACAAGGCCAACGAATCCCGCTTCCGATCCGGCGAAAAGCGTCAGGCAGCCGTACTCTGGCTCAATCCCAACGGCAATCCTGAGAGGGAAAAACAGTACCAGGAGAAACTAGCTGCGGCACGGGAATGGTTTTTAAGCAACGGCGACCTCAAGAACCATCCGGATCAAGGTTTCTCCGTACTCAGCGTGGATCATTCCGAACACGCCGCCAGCCGCTATAAAGGAGGTGTGGTCGGTTGGCTCGAACGCGAGGGCGGCATGGATAAATGGAGCAAAGCGGTAGCGGAGATCGTGTTTTCATTGAATGAACCCGGTGAGGTGAGCGCGGTGATTTCACGGAGTGAGGGCGTTTTCCTGGTGCGCTACATGACGTTGAAACCGGCCGTCCTGCGGCCGTTTGAAGCTGTGTCAGGCGAACTCGAGCGAGCGGAACGGAATCGAATGCGGGCTGCGGCGGAAGCGGAGTTCGAAAACAGCATCAAGGCACAACATCCTGTCCAGTGGCTCACTCAATGATCTTGCCAGAAGCGGCAACATAGGCTGCCTCAGTCAGCGGCATCCTTGTGATTCTGGAAGCTACCTCGTGAATGGAAGGGCTGGAGATCGGCCTTTCTGCGGCAGAAGAGTATTCTGGATCAAAATACGCTCGTATCCTCGGGATTCCGCCAGCGGGAAAGCAGCACGCAGAGGCCCGAAACAGCCCTGGAACGCCCAGAACACGTCGAGTTACCGGCTGGCGATCAATACTTATGCGCTGGCAAGGTATCCGGTATGTTCTGGCAAGTTATCTCTGTGCAGCGGCGAGTTATAACTCACCGGCGGCCACAAATGGGCCATCGGCTGGCGAGGCATGAGGTATCTCCCGGCGAGAAATAGTAATGCAGCGCAGAGAAATAAGTAATGCGTCGGCGACAAATAGTGATGCGCCGGCGAGGGAGGGAGTCAGCGCTGCGCATAAAGATAGTTGCTCAACGCATAAGTATAACTGCTCAGCGCATAGAGATAGTTGCTCCGCCGATAACGATAGTTGCTCGAGGCATACCGGCCGATCCGCCGTGGATCAGGATAGTTGCTCAGCGCATTACCATTTACCGCCGGTGCTCAGCTGAGGAGCGCCAGCGCATAAAGATAATTGCGCAGCCGACACCTGAGCCTGCACGGTGCATGCACATTGATGCGCGACGCACACCTACTCAGCGGCAACGCATCCAAACCCATGCGCCGAGTGTGCCGGCCGATACGCCGGGCATGAGGAGTTGCCGTGGGAGCCGAACGACTTCTCGCCAGTGGAGAGTCATTGATCGCGGCAGCATTGATTGAGATGCCTGGAGGTATTCCCTCGTTGCTCCCTTCTTCACCAAAGCTGGTTCTCTCACAGCGGGAAGCCGCAAGTTCATGGTTGCCTGGCTTTTCATCGAACAAATCACTCTCCTCCCCTCCTTCGCGCTCCCACTCACCTGAGAGGCGAAGCGAACTCGACCTGATAGATCTTCCGCTCGTATTTTCACCGCATGCGCTTTCCCCCGTTACCTTCCGCATTGCTGCTTCTTCCGTTTACCGGGCTCACACTCCTCCTAGCCGCCGATCAGCCGCAGTGGGGAGAGGCATGGTCACGCAACATGGTTTCAAAGGAAACTGGGCTGCCGGCCGACTTCGATCCGGGAACCGGGCGCAATGTGCTATGGACAGCGGACTTGGGTTCGGAGACTCACTCGTCGCCAGTGGTCGCAAACGGACGGGTTTACATCGGCACCAATAATGAGCAGGCGCGCGATCCCCGGCATCAGGGTGATCGCGGAGTGCTGATGTGTTTCGATGAAAAAGACGGAAAGCTCCTCTGGCAGTTCGTCTCTCCTAAACGGGATGAGGATCCGTTCTTCGATTGGCCAAAGAGCGGGATCTCGTCCCCGGCCACTGTGGAGGGTGACCGTGTCTATCTCGTGAGCAACCGGGGCGAAGTCCTTTGTCTGGACGCCAAAGGGCTCGCTAATGGCAACGACGGCCCGTTCCAGAATGAAGGCGAGTACATTACGGCCCCGCCTCTCACCGCTCCTGCAGCGCCGAATCCCGGTGCGGAGATCGAGCCGAGATCGACACCGCCTTCAGCGGATGTGAAGGAAACCCTCGAGCCCGGGCCTCTGGATGCAGATATCCTCTGGCGTTATGACATGGTCAACGAGGCCGGGATCTGGCCACACGATGCGGCGCATTCTTCAATCCTGATTCGAGGCGACCATTTATACCTCAATACCGGAACAGGTGTAGACAGTACCCATCGCCGCATCCGGCGGCCGGAGGCTCCGAGCCTGATCGTTCTCGATAAGCGCACGGGCCGGCTCATCGCCCGCGACGACGAGAAAATCGGCACACGGGTCTTCCACTGCACCTGGTCTTCCCCAACGCTCGGAAAAATCGATGGCAAAGAGGTCATCTTCTTCGCAGGTGGCGATGGAATCCTCCGCGCCTTTCTCCCGGTCGTGCAAACACCCGAGGACGGCAGCGTCGCACGCCTGGAAAAGATCTGGCAATACGACCCCGACCCGACGGCGCCGAAGGAGAACGTGCATCGGTTCACACAGAATAAACAGATCGGCCCATCCAACGTTTTTGGGCTGCCGGTGTACCGCGACGGGATGATCTTTCTCGCAGGCGGAGGCGACCTCTGGTGGGGCAAAAACGAAGCCTGGCTCAAGTGCATCCGCGCGACGGGCTCCGGCGATGTCACGGAGTCGGCCACCGTATGGAGCTATCCGCTGACACGGCATGTGATGTCCACCCCAGCTGTTCTGGATGAACTCACCTTCATCGCGGATACCGGAAGGAAGGTTCACTGTCTCAATACAAAAACCGGGGAAGCCTACTGGACCCATGAGGCACCGGGAGATTTCTGGGCTTCCCCAATGGTCGCCGACGGCAAGGTTTATATCGGAACCCGGAAAGGGAACTTCCTCGTCTTTGCGGCCTCCCGCGAAAAACAGCTCCTGGCCCAAGTAGATCTACGGCGGCCGATCAGTGCGACACCAACGGTCGCAAATGGCACTGTCTTCGTAGCAACGATGAATCAGCTTTTTGCCTTGCGGAAAGAGGCTCCGGATCGCCCGTAGTGGATTCACCGTTTGTGGTTCCCGTCAGGGAGGATCTCAAACGCCAAGGTGCCCTCAGGGAACTGCGATTGGAATGGCGTCGAGCCTTCCTTCAGGCCCACGGTCCTCTGAAAGTGAATAGTTGAGAGCAACCAACGAGCGGGGTGCGTGAAGGCGTGAAGAAAGTGTGCGTGGTGGATCGCGCTCTCCGAGCGCGATGGCAAACAAACGCGCGCAGCGCCACTTCTTTTCCCAATGCGCGTTCGCAAACAAGGAACGCACATTGGGAAAAGATTGGATCGCTGCGCGATGAAGTTGGAACCCATCGCGCTCGGAGAGCGCGATCCACCACGCTTTTTCCTCCTGCACAGCCACTTACGGGAAATGCGGCAATTCTACTTTCAGAGAAGCCAACTAACGGGCGGGGCGCGTGAAGGTGGTGAAGAAAGTAATCAGTGAGTCAGTAATCAGTAAGGCCTCCGCTACTTCGACCTCTCTGATCCGCCGGTGTGCGCGGGGCGGTGGTGGAATGGAGCACCAATTTGCGATTGTCCTGCCGGTGGTAGGGCGATCGCGCCGCCGACCGCCGGGAGGGCGCGTGGAGAGCTATTGCACGCCCACCCTGGAAAGGGCACTCGCAGCGGAAAGGAGACCCTATCGGGTGATATGGCGCGATGTATGGATTCCTTTCACTACACCTTCACGCGCCCCGCTCGCTGGTTACTCCTCGGCATCCATCGGCGAAAGGCAGCACGATGAATGTGGAAATTACAATATCATGGGCCGAAACATTTTCTATATCATCGGAGTTGTCGTAGTCGTCGTAGTTATCTTGAAGCTGCTAGGATTAGTCTAATCAGGACGGACTGAAATTACGCGTAGCCGCGGCAGATCAAGGCAGGATCGACGTCTTGGTCTGTCCGGATGGAGCGCCGCAGTTCATCGCCTTCTGGATACCTGCACCTCGCCCGTCTCCGCCCGGGTAGCCGCGTGCCCTTTCCCTTGCACGTCTCCACCGCTGCCGCGCATTCGAGCCGTGGAAGGTAGGAAGGAAACACCTTCTACCTTCCACCCTCACACCGAACAGACGAGGACGTCTATTCTACACTGCTGGTGCCCATCGGTGTGCCTCCCCGGAATCAATGAAGTACGCTGAACTGCGTACCTTCAGTGAAAAAGGTTCCGTAGCAATTCATGAGGCGCGGCACTACACGTGCTTGAGCTTCCACTGGCCACGGCGGAAGAGAACACCGCTCCAGATCGCCAACAGCGAGAAGGCCAGCGGCACAGCAATGAAAACTCCCGTCGGCCCGAAACCAAGGGGCTTGGCCAAAATCCAGGCGAGCGGGACTTGTCCCAGCCAGAAGCAGAAGAGGTTTAGCCGCGTCGGTGTCCAGGTATCCCCTGCTCCATTGAAGGCACCCTGCAGGCACATTCCTGCGGCATAAAGTGGGAAGGCGAGGCTGATGATCCAGAGGGCCTGGGATGCATAACCGAGCACTTCGGTGTCCACCGTGAACAGGCGGGTGAGTGGGGTGGCGAAGAGAACAAAGATCACTCCGACCACGCCTAGCGCAATCGTGTTGTATCGCGTGGCGATCCAGACGGCGGACTCGGCACGGTCGGGTTTTCCGGCACCAAGATTCTGGCCGACCAACGTAGCCCCCGCATTCGCCAGTCCCCATGCGGGCATCAAGGCGAAGATCACGATCCGGATCGCGATCGTATAACCTGCCATGGCGGCACTCCCGAAGAGTGCGAGGATTTTGAATAGCCCCACCCAGCTCGTGGTGTTGATCAACATCTGCGCAATGCCGCTGCTCGCCGTGCGCATAATCGCTGTCAGCAGTTCGGGATCGGGCCGCAGGTGACGCAGCCTCACGCGCACCCGGCTGCTATGCCCGGCGAGATGCCAGAGCTGATACAGCACACCGACTCCGCGTCCGATATTCGTCGCGACTGCGGCGCCGGTGACACCCATCTCGGGAATCGGCCCGAGACCGAAGATGAAGCAGGGACCGAGCGCGATATTCAGCGCATTCGCGAGCCATAGCGTGCGCATGGCAATCACGGCATCGCCCGCGCCGCGGAAGATCGCGTTGATCAGGAAGATCAGGAACACCGTCGCATTACATCCCAGCATCACCCGCGCGAAATTCGTGCCGAGTGAGATGACCGCTTCCTCCGCTCCCATGAAGCGGAGGATGTGTGGGGCGAGCCCACCCAGCACCAACCCGAGCCCGGCGGAAACGCCGATACCCAGCAGGATGATTTGCCCTGCAGCCTGAGCGGCTTTTTCGGAATCTTTTTCACCGATCCGGCGGGCAATGATTGCAGTCGCAGCAATCGAGATACCGATGGCCATCGCGTAGATCAATGTCATCACCGACTCGGTGATTCCGACCACCGCGACGGCTTCCTTTCCGAGCCGGGAGACCCAGAACACATCGGCCACGGCGAAGAGCGATTCCATCACCATCTCCAGCACCATCGGAACGGAAAGGAGCAGCACCGCGCGATTGAGTCTCTCGGAGGTATAGTCGTGATGCTCGCCACGGAGCGACTGCACAACGCTGCGCCAGAAGGAAGTTCGTACCGGTACCGCTGGAGCCACGGCTGGCTCGACCTGTTCAAGTTGGCTCATAAAAAGGGGCGGAGAGATTGTTGCACCCGGCGTCAGTGGTCAACCGGTGTTGCGGGATGAGTTGAAGATGTGACATGCCGCAACCATCGCGCGCGGTGGCTCGAGACCGGGCTTTCATCATCAAAGACGAATGAACGCTTCGATTCCGGACAGCTCGGGTAACTTTTTTCGCCCTCGTGAGCCACACACGGCGCCGAAAGGCAGCTGCTCCCGCCTGCGTTAAGCGTGACAGGTAGCGCGTGGTTTCGCATGAACCCCGGATGGAACTACCACCCCGTCGTTTCATCAGCCACCACCCACTGCTTCGGGATGCCCTTCTCTGGGCGATCCCGGCGCTCCTTTTTGGAGCCGTTCTCCGTCTGCTCTTCCTCAGCTATTCGCCGTATGCGTACTGGGGCAGCGACTCGAACTCGTATTTCTCCTTCACGGAGCTGCTCCTCAACTCGGGCAAGATCAGCCTCTACGATAAACGGCGATATGTTTACCCGCTGATGATGCTGCCCATCACGATCCTTCCCGGCTCTACACTGAAGTGGCTGGTCTGGATTCAGCATGGACTCGGGCTTCTGACGCTGGTTCCCCTGGCATATTGCGTCCGGAAGAGTTTCACCCACTGGCGCTGGTTTATCGTGCCGGTCACGGTGGCTTTCGCCGGGATGCCGCTCATTCTCTGGTACGAGCACGAGATGCTTGCGGAGAACATCTTCTTTGCCGCGGTGATCTGGTCGTGTGCCGGATGGATGGCCTGGGTGAGCGAAGAGAATCCGCTGCGCAAACACCGGCTCTGGTGGTGTTTCTTTGTGCCGTTTGCGGTGCTGATCCTCACCAAACCAGCGGGCCGGTTCTTCCTGCCGGGCATCCTACTCGCATTGCTCTGTGTGGCTGCGTGGCGGCATCTAAAGTGGCGCGAAGCTGGCAGTCTCGCAGCCGCGGCGGCGCTCACCTTCACTATCGGGCAGGACAGCCAGGGTTCATGGCTGCTTTACACATCCTCGTTCCCTCTGACCCGACTCGATACGCCGCTTCACGCGGAGTACAAGGCGGAGATCCGCGACATGGTACTGGAGGCGCGCAGTCGCGTGGACCAGTTCAAGATGGACGAAGATCGCGACTGGAAACGGTTCCTCAAAAATCCCGAGGAGCAATCCGAGCGCCCGCTCTGGCAAGCGCTCGGTAAGGACCGCAAACTGAAAGCGCGGATCTACCGTGATCTCGCCCTCGAAGGGATCAAGGCGCGTCCCGATCTTTTCCTCCTGATCTCGTTCGACAAGATCCTCAGCTCCGCGAATCCGGATGACTTCAAGACGGAGCGATTCCTGACCGACTATTATCCCCGCAAGTTCGAGCACCTCTACGAGCGGTATCAGAAGGACAACCCTGGACGCTTACAGCTGATATTCGGCCTTCCTCGCCGGGAACCGCTGCCACCATACAGCGAGGTAAAGGGATGGTTATCGCCAAATCCCGACGCAAAGGCATCACAGTGGCTCTACGTTTATTCCGGATGGTTTGAAAAATGGCTGCACCTGATCGAGGACGATGAGATCCACGAGGATGCCGATGAAGTGACTCTCGTCGCAGCGCTGCAACCCGCAGGATGGCTGCTGGTGGCTGGAGCAATCCTGAGTCTCTTTCCCCTGTACTTCCAGCGCATCGGCCTGTGGACCATCATCATCGGAGGATACCTTCTCGCAGTGTTCCTCGTCGGCAGCGCAAACGCCCGGTTCTTCGGTGCGGCGTGGCCAATCGTGATTCTGCTGATTGCCTTGCCTGCTGACTATTTGCTCGTGCTGCTACGCCGCTGCGCCGGTCAGCTCTGGAACAAAAGCTCGCACGATGTTGGGTGAAGCAGAACGCTCGAAAGGCAGCGAAGCAATATTGGCCCCAAAGCGGGCAAAGGAAAATAGCCCAGGGCAAACTCCGCCGTATCCCGCAGTTGCGGGAGCAGGCGGAGTGCCGCCCCGGGGAAAGCATGGAAAAGACATGCACCCCGAAGGCGGTGCAGGAGTGTTTGAGAACAAGGGTACGCATTCCTGAGTACAAGCTCTCCTGCGCCCATTTCAGGGCGCGAACGGCTTTTGATCGGCTACCCAGGGCGGCGTCTCGCCTGCTCCCGCGACTGCGGGAGAAGGCGAGACTTGCCCCTGGGCTATTGTCCCTGCCCCTTTCAGGGGCGGCTTTCCCGAAGATCCTTGCAGCAGGTCGCATAGTACTCTCCCTGCCGAACAATATTGGGTATGGCGCTTAACTTGTTACCGGAAATCCGATCCCACTATCGACGAGCTGCCGTACGGCGCCGGCCGATCAGACACACAGCTCCGGCAGCCAGCATCACTCCAGAAGCAGGCTCTGGAATCGATTGGGCAAACATCCACGAGTAGACGTTTCCACTACCCTCGGTGGTGTAAGTCCCCGAGTAGTTGGTGTCGTAGGTGAAAGTATTTCCGTTGTAGATGGGACTCCAGATCACATGTCCCTGGCCTGCCAGCTCGGTATATCGCTCCTGAGTGCCACCGGCCGCTTCGATTGCGCTGATCGTATTCCGTGATCCACTCACAGGCACAGTCGGGTCTACTGATCCGTGGAATGCCCATAGCGGCACGTCGGAGTAAGTCTCCGCAAATGAGAGATTCCCGCCACCGGAAAGCGGCAGGGCTGCGGCGAAGAGATCCGGGCGCCGGGCAATTGCATCGAGTGTACCATAACCGCCCATGGAGAGCCCGGTGATATACACACGGGATTCATCCACCCCGGTCCCCTCGATAAACTGCTCGACGAGATCGAGGGTCAGGCGCAGTGGGGTGGAGATGGCCGGTGAATTCAGCGTCGGGTTGGTATAACTCCCGGTTCCGAATGAGACGTTGGTCCACTGCTGGCCTGAGGGAACTTGAGGAGCTATGAGATATGCCGCGAACTCCCCTTTTTCCGTAGCGTCGATCAGACCCTGCACATGGGAACTCACGTGCGCGGTGTTGTTACTTCCACGTTCTCCAGCTCCATGAAGGAACAGGACAACCTGAAAATTCGCTCCAGGCTCATTCCAACCGACTGGGCGATAGAGGCGGTACGGAATGGAACTCGTTTCATCCGTAAACGTAAGCGCTTCACTACCCGTGATTGCATCGCGGGCTTGGACAGCCACTCCCAGGGCCCAAAGGACGAGGGAAGCTATCCCGTAGGTAGAAAACCGTTTCATCCTGATGTTAGCAGGAGCGACGGCGACGCTGCAGCGCATACCCTACTGTACCGACCAGGAGGATCGCTGCCGTGGATGGCTCCGGGACAACCGTAACGCCCGTGATGGCAATCGCGCCTCCTGATGTGGCGGATGTTTTTACAAAATCCAGTGTGAGTACCTGGCCGGGGGTATCTGCAGTACCAGTGACGGTCCAGATGAGTTCATCCACGGCGCCGTTACCCGAAGTCGTTCCAACATTTGTGCCTGCCCCCAGGAAGTCGGTAGCATCCCCCAGGCTTGCAGTCAGTCCCCAGCGGTCGGTGTTATTCGCAGCCCCATACCAGGTGAGAGTAAAATCACCCGCTGCAGGTGCTGTATAGGTGACGCGGAAACCGATATTCTGTCCAAGACCGCTAAAATTAGATCCTTGGAAGGAAGATCCACTGAGGCTGTTGGCATCGCCTCCCTCCCAAGTGAACCGGAAACCGTCATCCGCATACGTTCCCGGGGTGTTGGTTGTTCCTTGAGCGGTGAGAGTGAGCAGATCTACTCCATCCTTCTCCGCAAAGGTGAGGTTTCCGCCCACTGGTTTCAGCCAGTCCAAAGCTAATCCGCCCTGGGTGAGATCGAAAGTTCCAAGCGCACCATTCAGAGCACTGCGATCAATCTGCTCGAGTGAGATGGAGATGGTGGCGGCAGAAGCAGAAGCAGAGAGCAGCGCAGCCAGGGAGAGAATGGGGAGGGTACGAACCACAATAGATAAGAGTGCCATAAAGGAGAACCCGGCCGGTTAATCTGAAATGGCACAAAATCGCAATCGTAAGTTTATGCTCTACGTCACTCCCCGACGGGTAAAGATCGGGCGTGGATAACTCTCCGGGGAGTTCATGCAGCGAGCTGCCGCGCAAAGGCTGCTTGAGCAGCTGCGGTCACCGCAGGTGAGAGCAGCACGCCCTCCTGCGCGAGGCGTTCCTGGATTTCTGCGATGTGGGAGCGGTCACGGGTCTCGATCGTGCAGAGCACATGAACCGTCGAGAGATCCGGACCTGCAAATGTGCGGTTGTGAACGATCTCTGTGACATTCGCGCCAGTGGAGGCCAAAACAGATGACAGGTGCGCCAGACCGCCAGGACGATCACTGATCAAAGCATCGAAACGGAAGATCCGACCATCCGCGGCGAGCCCCCTTTCAATCGTTCGGCTATGAACCAGGGGATCGATATTTCCACCGGTCAGAAGCAATACCACTCGCTTCCCTAACCGTTCCGGAAAGCTGCCGTTCAAGAGTGCGGCAAGGGATGCGGCGCCGGCTCCTTCCACCAGCGACTTCTCGAGTTCCGCCATCCGCAGGATGGCGAGCGCCAGTGCTTCCTCAGGCACGGTGACCACGCGATCCACCAGTGGACGGGCAATCGCCAGCGGATGGTGTCCCGCCCTCGCAACAGCCAGACCGTCTGCAAGGGTGAAGCGTTGTGGCACGGACACCGGTTCTCCCGCAGCAAGTCCTGCGGAGAAACAGGCGGCATTTGCCGGTTCCACACCATAGATCAGCAGATCCGGTTTCAAAGCACGGAGCACGGTCGCCACACCGGCGAGTAGCCCTCCACCACCAACTGGAACGACAATCGCCTCGAGATCCGGGGTTTGCTCCAGGATCTCCAGCGCCAGTGTACCCTGCCCCGCGATCACATGCGGATCATCAAAGGGATGCACATAGGTCAGCTCCCTTTCTTCGCTCAGCCGCTGCGCTTCCATTCGAGCCTCGTCGAATGTGTCACCATGAAGCAGCACCTCGGCCCCAAGCCGGCGGCAGCGCGTGACCTTCGCCAGGGGAGCAAACTGCGGCATCACGACTGTCACGGGAATCTTCAACTCCCGACCATGCCATGCGAGGCCGAGAGCATGATTTCCTGCCGATGCAGCGATCACCCCACGTTCCGCTTTCTCGCGCGGAAGCAACATCAGCGCATTCCGTGCACCGCGCTCCTTGAAACTCCCGGTGCGCTGGAGGTACTCGCGTTTGCAGAAGATCCGCGAACCGGTGAGTTCACTCAGAGCGGTGGACTCGGCGCAGGGAGTCATCGCGATCGCTCCGTTCAATCGGAGACGCGCGGCAACAACATCCGGTAGGGAAACAGGAGCAGGTTCTTTCAGGTGCATGGCTTGGATGTGGGTAAAACAAAAAGCCCTGAGCGTTCAGGCTCAGGGCTGCGGATAAGTCGGCTGTGAAGTGCGCGCGTCTATCCCTGCCCCGAGAGGGAGCCAATAATGATCGCAATGATCATAATGGATTGGGCAGCGGCGTGACGCATGAGAGTGGTGTGCTAAGTAAGCTGGTGAACAGGCTTGGTCAAGCGGATGAGCACCGAAGGAGTATTGCGAAAGCCGCTCAGCAAGAAACCAGCAGCTGCGTCGGAATTTCTGACTTATTTCTGAGCACTGACTTCGGCGCCCCCGTTGTCAGGATTACCGGAACCTAATGTTCGCGCCCTTGTTGATGCCAATAATCGCCGATAGAGGTGCACTGCCGTTCCAGCCATGCTGAACGCGTGTGCTGTAAGGATTTTTCAGAGACGTGCCGTCATTTTGTTACCACGAGTGCCACACTTCCACTTCAGTCATTTGATTCTCGTTGTCCTTGCGTCCGCCGGGTTCGGCTGCGAGTCGGCTCGGCGGTTGAAGAAACCGCTGCCGGCCGTCAGTGCGGTCCACAGCCCTGGATTTTCCCAGGCGGTGGGTTCGTTGCTTGGTGCGAGTTTTCTCGACGGTAACCGGATCACGACCCTGAACAATGGTGACGAGATCTTCTCCGCCATGCTCCAGGCCATCCGTGGCGCGCGACATTCCATCACCTTCGAGACCTATGTTTTTCGCTCCGGAGAAACTGCCCGGCAGTTCGCCGATGCCCTTGCGGAGCGCGCCCGTGCCGGGGTGGAGGTGAAGATGATTCTCGACGCCGTCGGCTCGCTCGGCAGCGGCCAGTATCATTCCCAGCTCCGTGCGGCGGGAGTGAAACTGGAGATCTATCATCCGGTCTGGGCCCCGGAAATCTGGCGGATCAACTACCGCACCCATCGCAAGCTGCTGGTGGTAGATGGAAAGGTGGGGTTCATTGGCGGTGCTGGAATCGCAGACGAATGGCGGGGCAATTCGGCCAATGAAAACGAGTGGAGGGACCTGCATTACAAAGTCGAGGGACCCGTCGTCGCACAAATGCAGGCCGCTTTCACCGCGAACTGGTTCAAGGCTCACCGGGAAATTCTTCTCGGTGATAAGTACTTTCCAGCTCTGCCACCAAAAGGAACCTCGAAGGCAGGTGTCTTCTTCAGCGCACCGCAACGTGGGCGATATGCAGTTGGCTTGATGTATCATCTTGCGATCGCAGGCGCGCGGAAGTCGCTGCGAATCCAGAACGCGTACTTCGTTCCAGATGCGGCTCTGACCGAAGCACTCTGTGCGGCGGCACGACGAGGCGTGAAGGTCCAGGTCATCATGCCAGGGCGACACATCGATTTCTCCGCAGTGCGCCTCGCCTCCCGCAAACGGTGGCCACGCCTGGCAGAAGCCGGGGTGGAGCTTTACGAGTTTCGAGGCACGATGCTGCATTCGAAGCTCCTGATTGCCGATGAGCGCTTTGTCTCTGTCGGCTCCTCAAATTTCGATCCACGCTCGCTGGCGATCAATGACGAAGCCAACCTCAACGTGATCGATCCACGCTTTGCCAAAGAGCAGGTCGCGATCTTCGAGCGAGACCTGAAACGTTCACGGCCAGTAAACTTGTCGCGCAAACCGCTGAAGGAACTCACGGAACTCCCCCTTCAGCTCCTGCAAGCTCCTTTCGAGCAGCAGCTCTGAGCTGCCGCGATCTTTCTCCCCTATCGCCCCTTCCCCCGGAACTCCGCATCAAACCGCCGTGCACGCTCCAGGTAGGTGGGGCTTTTCGGATAACAAAGATCCGCCGCGAGCAGCCAGTCGGTGACTCCCATCTGGGTCATCAGCATCCGGAAATGCTCCCACACATCCTGCGTTCCATGTCCGATCCAGAGAACCGGACGGCCGCTCTCGATTCGCTCGAGCCGCTCTTTCAGTTCCCGGATGTGCTCATAGGGATAGCGCAGCTCTCCCGTGTCCCGGGTCGGCGGTGAAGCAAGAAGATCCGCGGTGATGTGCCTGCCATCCGCCTCCGCGATCGTGCTCCATGACTCCGTCGTGATCCACGGCGAGAGGTTGGTCATCACCAGGTGATATGGCAGGAGGGTCTTGTCTTTACCCTGCAGGACCGGGTTGGCCAGAGTCTGACCGCACAGAGCGGCGCTTTTCCAGATTGCGCGATTACGGTTGCAGCACTCGATGTACTCCTTCTCAAACCCGCTCACCACATCCTCCACCAGCGGGACTTCCTTTCGCGCCTTGGAGTGCTCGGGGGTCTGGTCGGGGATCGTCTGAGTGCCCTGCGTGTAATTCGCCCCCACGGTGACCACAATCGGGAGGTCCTCACGATAGGTGCGGTTGGCGAGAACGTAATACTGAAGATTGTGCTCCCGGCCGCCGGAGGTGGCGCTGAGATCGCGCACTCGCTGATGCGACGGAAAAAGAGCCGGGTTCCGCGGCAGTGCCTTGCGACGCCATCCAGCCTCCAGGGATTGAAGAACGGCAGCTAACGCGGAATATTTCATCCGACATTCCAAAACCAAGAGAGTTTCCGTTCGCAAGCGCCAACGTTTCCGGAGCGCGGAAACCTCCTTCTGCCAGCGACGCTCACGCAGTGTGGTCTGCCCGGCATGTGGCCAAGTTACGTTACCCTTGGACGGATCCGCCTCACCGGCTCACCGTCACCCCATTCGGTACGGTATTGCCTTTGAAAGGCCGCCCAGTCATATAGCAAATCGAAGGCACACGTCTCTGTGATACTCCGGTCCGCTTTCGGGTGACCGGCGTCAGCGGCTTGATGTGGTTGCGCCAGAAGCAGTGGTCCCCCTCCCCTTATATATGCGTAGTACGGCAATTCGCATCCTGATCTGCTGTCTCCTTACATCGTCCGGCTGGTTTGCAGGACGGCACTTTGGAGCGTCAGAAAATCCTCCTCCGAAAGCCCCAGTCGAAAAGACGCCGGCCACAGCCGATCTCGATTCCAGATCGCTTGATACCAGCAGTCGGGTGACCGAGTCGCTTTCCGCCTCCGACTTCCAATCTGCAGTGGAGAAGCTTCCCGAGAGGGTAGCGGAAGCTGCCTCCTTTGCAGAATTCTTCCGTCTTGCCGAGAGGCTCCCTTTGGCTGAATTCCCCGATGCCCTGGCACAGCTCAGCTCGAGCAAGAGCAAGTGGCAGGTGCGATTGCTGGAGCTCTGGGCAATACGCAATCCGGGAGCCGCGAAAGCCTGGTTCGAGGCGCAGCCCCAGGCTGAACGCGTCAGGCTATTCCCCGAATGGGCAGATACATGGGTTCGGATGGATCCCAAAGGACTGCGTCAATGGCTTGCCAGCCGTGCAGATGAGGAGCGAAGGAAGCTCAGCGAGGCACATCATCGAGACTGGGTGGATTCACTTGCAGAAGCCGATCCGGAAGGCGCACTTCAATTGGCAAAACTTTACCCGAAGCTGATCTCTGCACCTTCCGTCCTACAAACCTGGGCCGCACGCGCTCCAGAGGCAGCAGCAGCAGCGGCGCTCGAGCTACCTGCCAGCCAGCGAACCACGGCAGCCAACTTCATCATGCGTCAATGGGGCTCTAAAGATCCAGAAACTGCTCTGGTCTGGATCGAGCAGTTATCCGATCCTGCACTCGCGGATAGTGCTCGACGTGGTTTCGTCCTTGCAGCGTCGAGGAAAGATCCCGTGGCAGCGCTCGAACTGATCCGGAATCGCTTCCCGGCGGATCGACAGGAAGAGCAATGGCGTCTCGTGGCTGCCTTTGGCTCGACCAAGGACCCGGAACCGATTGCGGCCCTGGCACAGAAACAGAGCGACCCAAAGCTCCGCAGCACAATGGTAGCCGAGGCGATCCGATTCATGACCGCCGAGGAGGCAGGTGTCCAGGGGGGGCTCTGGCCTCCTGCCAATACCGAGGCGAAAACTGATGCCCGGCGGGCGGCAGACTTGTGGCTGACTGAAAGCACCTCCAGTCGCGAAGCGCTGCCTCATCTCGATCACGTCGCAGCGGCTCTGGCGAATCAATATGGGATTGATGCAGCGTTGGCTTTTCTGGACCGGATTCCGCCACAGCTGAATGTCGATACAAAGGATATCCCGGATTGGGTGGCGCATGTACGCGGCTGGAATGAGGTCGCAAACGCGGCACTGAACCTGCCGTCCGGTGAACGGCGAACCACGTGGCTGGAGAAAGCCGTGAACGGCCTGGCCAAACAGGGCGAGTTGACCGCGACACAAGCGCTGCTCGATCGTCTTCCACCGGGTTCCGAACGGAACGGCGTTCTTCACGCGTTTGCTTCCGCCACTTTCAGCGAGGATCCACAGGGCAGTGCCACGCTTTTGCTCAAGCTGCCTAACGGGAGTGCCCATCTCACAGATGAAGTCGCACGTTGGCTAAAGCAGGATCGTTTCGAGGCGCGACGGTGGATCACCAGAACCGATCTGCTCACCCAGGAGCAAAAGCAGCACCTTCTCGGCTCTGCGGCAGCACCAAACCACGGGAGACAATAATGAAAATTAACTGGATCATCCCTCTCCTCTGCCTCACGGCCGGGTTTGCAGCCGGCTTTCTTCATAGCGACTCCCCGTCGGAAACAGGCGCAAATACCACCCGTACGCCAGGAAAGGCTTCTTCGCCGGCCGACTCCGGACCCGGACCAATCGCAGCTGACCTAAATGCCAGCCGGCGTGACGAGATCACTCAACAACTGAAGTCGATTGGCTATCTTCCCAGTCGAGTGCAAAGAGCGGCGAGGTTTTCCGAGTTGGTAAGTTCGCTATCCATGGTCGAGCTCCAGCGTGCAGCCGAATTACTCAAGCACCTACCCCTATCGTCTCGAAACGACGCACGGCTGATCTTCGCGTTGCGATTCCTCGAACTCGATCCACAACTGGCTGCGAAGTTCGTCCAGAGCCAAGACGATGAATCTGGAAACTTCGCATTCCTCTTCGTGAGGGAGTGGCAGCGGCGCGACCCAAAGTCCGCGCTTGGATGGTTCGTCCAGGCTACAGGCAAAGGTAGGGATCCAGTCAGGCAAGTCCAGACCTCTTACGCGCTGCGAGAATGGGCATCGTCTGATCCGCGAGCAGCGGCGGAGTTGGTGATCTCCTCTCCCGCTAATTTCGGAGAGGACGGGGTGAAAGCAGTTTTCGAGAGTTGGGCAAAACAAGACCCGCAGAAGGCGCTCGAGGGAGCGATTGCTATTGATAACGCCCGCTTTCAGCAGACTGCATTGCGCATCGCGCTACAGAAATGGGTAGAGAAAGATCCAGAATCAGCGTTCCAATGGTTTCAGCAACTGACGGATGAGAGGATGCGGAATCAGTTGGCCGAGGGAATCGCATTAGGGCTGGCATCGAAGGACCATGCCCAGAGCATCGAGGTAATCCGCTCTCTTCCAGAGGGACGTGTACGTGACGTCGCTCTAGTAAATCTAGCCGAGTCCCTTCGTAGGAAGGCGCTCAAGGCAGAATCCCTCAACCTGATACGTGAAATCCCGTTCGAACCGGGGAACAAGGCACTGCAAAGTTTCTACCAGGGACTATGCTTCGACAACGCGGGCACAGCTTTCAGCAGCTTGTTTCAGCGTTTTGAGAATGCGACAGATCCGGAGGAGCGTCAGGCAGTGGAGAGATTCCTGAAGGATTCGGTGCATCTCGCGATCCACCGGGCGGAATCGTTTGCAAACGCCTTGGCGAATACACCCACCACAGCAGCGAGTCCGCTGCGCCTCGACATGCTCGAACGTGTCGCCAGCCAATGGTCCTCGAATGATATTTCAGCTGCACGTAAGTGGCTGGAGACACTACCTCCAGGCGAGGCGCGGGACCGTGCCATCGCGGGGGTCACTCTCAGCTGGGCATGGTCTGCGCAGAACGAAGCGTCAGAATGGATTGATCAACAATCGCCCTCCACAAGCCGTGACGCAGCGGTGAGCGGCTTCGTAAAGGCAGCACTCGGACGCGACCCGGCTGGAACTCTGGCGCGGTTACGAACAATGCGGGATCCCACATTCCAGTTGAGCGTGCTGAAAGAGGCTTGGCAAAACTGGTCGCGCCGGAACCGAACTGCCGCCGAGACATGGCTCAAAACCTCTTCTGATCTCACTGCTGCTGAACGTAGCGCGCTCGAAGCACCCTGAGCTCGACTTTGGCCATTTTTACATCCGCCGATCTGGCCTTCTATCCCGTAGGGATTACGTCCCAAAGCCCAGGGTTGTCCCGCGAATGCGGGAAGCTACCCTGG
>CBINJX010000001.1:0-25114 GCA_966251085.1 uncultured Verrucomicrobiales bacterium | reverse complement strand
ACTCCTCGGTTACATGACTTGGCGAGACACGAAGGCTGCGATTCTCCTCTTCAATCGCAATCGCGATTTTTCCGCAGTCCTTGGTCAGATACCGGATGTAGTGAAAGCACACCCGCAGTATGTGCGCACGGACAAATACGAGCGATCAACTGGCTTTCGATTCATTGTGAGGCATCCAAACGATACAGCGCGTCATCTGGTAGTCACGATACTGGCGTTTGACGTTCCTCAGCCGACTTAGTTGCCATGTCGCCACTTTCTTTCCTGGAGTCGCATATCAGCCAGATTCCTGCGCTTCGGCTGTTGCAGCAGCTCGGCTACGCCTTCCTCAGCCCTGAGGAAGTAGCGGTAGAGCGAAGGGGCAAGCTGAATCACGCGCTTCTGGAAGGAGTGCTGACGACGCAGCTCAAACGGCTGAACCGCATCTCCTTCAAAGGCCGTGAATTCTCATTCTCAGACGAGAATATTGCTGCGGGGGTCGCCTCGCTGCGTGGCGTGCCCTTTGATGGACTGGTGCGAACTAGCGAGAAGCTGTACGACCTGCTGACCCTTGGGAAGAGCCTCAACGAGACAATCGACGGCGAGACGAAGGGATTCACCTTGCGCTACATCGATTGGGCGAATCCGCGAAACAACACCTTCCATGTGGCGGCGGAATTTGAAGTGGAGCGCAGTGGAAGCCGGGAGACGCGCAGACCAGACATCGTCTGCTTCGTTAACGGCATTCCCTTTGTGGTGATTGAATGCAAACGGCCGGACGAAAAGAATTCTCTGGAAGCCGCGATCAAACAGCACACGCGGAACTGGCAAGCCGACGAAATCCCTCATCTGTTCGTCTTCAGCCAGCTGGTGCTTGCACTGAATAAGAACGATGGAAGCTACGGTACAACGGGCACGCCGCTGAAGTTCTGGGCAAAATGGCGGGAGATGCCGGAGCGAGATGCTGAGGTCCGGGCAGCGATCAATAGCCCCGTGCGCCGGGAGGAGCATGAGAAGCTTTTCAAAGGCGTATTTGCGTATGCAAAGGCCTCATTTGAGGAGTTGTTTGCGCAGGACAGAGAGCCAACAGGGCAGGACCGGTTGCTATGGTCGCTCTGCCGCCCAGAAAGGCTGATCGAGATCGCACGACAGTTCGTGCTCTACGACGAGGGCGGAGCGGTCAAGAAGGTTGCACGCTACCAGCAATACTTTGCGATTCGCCGAACGTTGGAGCGGGTGCGTCAGCGGGATATGGAGGGGCGCCGCAAGGGTGGCGTGATCTGGCAGACGCAGGGATCGGGCAAGTCGTTGGCGATGGTCCTCCTCGGCAAGGCTCTCGCGCTCGATGAATCGATCAAAAATCCGCGCATCGTAATCGTCACCGACCGGATCGATCTCGATGAGCAGATATGGAAGACCTTCCATCAATGCGGGAAGGACCCGCAGATGGCCAAAACGGGCAGGCACCTGCAAGAACTCCTGGCAGACGATCGAGCCGCGGTGATCACGACCGTGCTAGACAAATTCCGAGCGGCTGCGAACGCATCGGAGGGCTTCAAGAACGAGGATAACAATATCTTCGTGCTTGTGGACGAAAGTCATCGGAGTCAATACGGCGAGGCGAACATCCGCATGATGAAAGCCCTTCCCAAGGCGTGCTTCATCGGCTTCACGGGCACGCCGTTGATGAAAAAGGAGAAGAACACGGCGCAGAAGTTTGGCGGCTTCATCGAACCCGCTTACACGATTCGGGATGCAGTGGCTGATGAGGCTGTGGTGCCTCTGCTCTATGAGGGCCGTCACGTCATGCAGGACGTAAACAAGAAGGCCGTTGACGCGATGTTCGACGCGATGTGCGACGGATTGACGCCCGAGCAAAAGGCCGATTTGAAGCGCAAGTTCGCGTCACGGGATGAGTTGAACCGGCTGGAGAGCCGCCTTTACCTCATCGCGTGGGATGTCTCGCAGCATTTTTCCAAACAGTGGAAGGGCACCGGCTTCAAGGGACAGCTGACCGCCCCCGGAAAGAAGGAGGCTCTCGCTCTTAAACGCTTTTTGGATCAGTTTGGCAAAGTGACATCCGAGGTCGTGATTTCGGCCCCGGATGAGAGAGAGGGCGACGATACTGCTTCGGCGGACGAGTCGGTGATCCGGTTTTGGAAGGCGATGATGGAGAAGTATGGATCGGAGAAGGAATACAACCGGCAGATCATTAACGCCTTCAAGAAGGGCGACACACCCGAGATCATCATCGTCGTGGATAAGCTGCTCACCGGCTTTGATGCACCACGCAACGTCGTGCTCTACATCGCTCGCAGTCTGAAGGAGCACACACTTCTACAGGCCATTGCCCGCGTAAACCGGCTACATCCCGGCAAGGACTTCGGCTACATCATCGACTACTACGGAGTGGTCACACAACTTCATGAGGCGCTGGAGCTTTACAGCACGCTGGAAGGGAAGTTCGACCAGGAGGACTTGGAAGGGACACTGACGGACGTAGCAGAGGAACTGAAACGTCTGCCGAGCCTACATGACTCCCTGTGGGCCATGTTCCGTGGAGTGAAGAACAAGAAAGATGAGGAGGCTTACGAGCTGGCACTAGAGAATCCTGAGAGAAGGGAGGAGTTCTACGCGAAGCTCTCCAAGTTCAGCCGGGTGCTGAAGATCGCGTTATCGAGCATACGGTGGGTGAACGCCACGCCAGCGGCAATGGCTGACCGCTATAAACGGGACGCCGTGTTTTTCCAGAAGCTGCGTGCTTCAGTGAAAATTCGATACGCGGAGGAAGTCGATTATCGGGAATACGAGGGGCAGATTCAAAAAATGCTCGCGACTTACGTCCAAGCCGATGAGGTGATCCAGGTCGTGGAGCCGGTGAACATCTTTGAACGGGAGGCTTTCGAGAAGGAGGTCGACAAAGCGCGATCCGCTAGAG
The DNA here is from genome assembly GCA_966251085.1 of uncultured Verrucomicrobiales bacterium. Taxonomy (GTDB): domain Bacteria; phylum Verrucomicrobiota; class Verrucomicrobiia; order Chthoniobacterales; family Chthoniobacteraceae; genus CBINJX01. The sequence continues at coordinate 22,197 of CBINJX010000001.1, read as the reverse complement.
CCAAGGCTGACATCATTGCGAATCGCACGAAGAGGACGATCACCGAAAAGATGGAGGAAGACCCGTTCTTCTATCGAAAGTTCTCGGTGCTGCTGGAACAGGCCATCGCGGAATACAAGGCACAGCGGCTTAGCGACGCGCAATACCTCGCTAAGGTGACCGAGATCATGCAGGCGGTCCGAGATGGCAAAAGTAGTGATGGACCGGCGGTGTTAAAGGAGCGTGATCTCGCACGCGCATTCTTCGGCGCACTAAAGGAGCAAATCGGGGATCACTCTGCCAGGGTAGGGGCTACGGCGGTAGTCCAGGAAACGCCTGCCTCAATAGTGCATGATGACGAATTGGAGGGGCTACTCGGAGACGCGGCCTGTGAGATCGAAGACATCATCCGCCGCCATGCTGTGGTGCGCTGGCGCGAGAACACGGACGCGCAGAACCGAATGCGAAATGACATCGATGATTTCCTGTTCGGTCTTCAAGGCTCCAAAGGGATCCAGCTGTCCCTCCCCGAGATGGATGCGATCATTGAGACCTCGCTCCGCATCGCCCGGAGTAGAACGAATGATGTCTGACTTCGAGGCCATCGAGACCATTGCTGGACCAGCTCGGCTCAAACGAACGAAGCGAAAGACGCTCGCGATCAGTGTCCACCCAGATGGCTCGATTGAACTGGTAGCGCCTGCACGCGCTGCAATTCACGAGATCCAAGCCAAGGTGGCGAAGCGCATCGCATGGATACAAAAGCAGCAGCGTGCCTTTGCTGAAATGAACGCTGCCCGCCAGCCACGACGATATGTGAGCGGTGCAACGCACCGTTACATGGGACGGCAATACCGGTTGAAAGTGATCAAGGGGGAGGAATCGAGTGTCCGATTGCGCGGGGGATTTTTTTACATCACTGCTCCAAGCGGCACAGAGAAAGAAGTGGAGCGCCTACTGTCCGCATGGATGCGGAGACGAGCAGAAGAACAATTCACCAAGAGAATCAGACGCTGGCATGACTGGTGCGCACAGTATCGGCTTCCTCTTCCCCGTATGGTTTTACGGTCGATGCCGAAACGCTGGGGCAGCGCCAGCCGCGACGGGCGGATAGCACTCAATCCGGCTCTGATCCGTGCGCCTTCGGTCTGCATCGACTATGTTATTGCTCACGAGGTGTGTCATCTGAGGCATCCGCATCACGGTCCGGAGTTTCTTCGCGAACTCGATCAGATCTTCAGCGGCTGGCGATCAGTAAAAGCACGTCTAGAGTCTGCTCCGGATCTGTAAATCGATCGTCAGCTTCGGAGACCGTTGGTCCAGCAAGAATTAAGTTCGAGCAGCTGGTCTTACTTGTCGCGGAGGTCCTGGGCGGAGCCCAGAGATGTATCCACCTTAGAACCGAGCTACTCTCCATTCACCCTCCTCTTTAACGAGGGCGATGAAGTCGCTATGCCTCTGTCCATCCTTCGTGGTCGCGACAACTTTGTACCGAACTGAAAGGTCAGTTTTCTCCAGCAGCTCCATCTGGTACGAAGCTAGCGCGCCGGACCGATAATAGGAATTCAGGGTCTCGTTTGAAACGCCGCCAAGCATCGTTGCCATGCTTCTCATGTCTTTCGAGAGCATCTCTTGAACCGACAGGTGCTTCCCCTCCTTCAGAAGTGACATGAACCTGTCAGCGGTTCCATCAGGACTTGATCCGCAGCCTGAAAGACCCAGGACAATACTCAAACAGATCGTTGTAACTCTGAGCTTCCACATTGAGTGGGGATGTATGACCGCGCCATAGGTGAGGCAATCCCTTTTCCTGAGAAGTGCAGGAACGATGGGAAACCACGGTGCTCGAAAATCGTACGCGTGCTCCAGCTGCGTTGCCCTTCAGCAGCCTGCTAAAACGGGAAAGCGTCATCACCGGTGGCCAACGGAGAGACGAGCGTCTCAAGCCCGATGTCAGATGCTTCGAGTGCAAGACCGGCCGTTTGGTACAGCGCTTTGTCTCGATTGTCCCCATAATCTGCAATTGCTTCAGCCACCGCGAGCTGTACGGCGTGCCAGGGTTCGGCGAAATACGTGAGATACTCCCTCCTTGATTCAATCGGTTCAGCACCCTCGCGGTAGGCGAGTTGAGACGTTGTAAGAATCAGGTCACCGCCCAAAATGAAGTAATGGTCCTCCGTAAGATCGAGCCGCGAGACCATCGTTAACGGAATAGCTTCCATCGCTGCGGATGGGAACGACTCTTCCATGCAATCAAGAAAAGTAATGCGGCTCCAACGAGGAAACTCCCTCAACCAAGGAAGGTAACAGCCTGCGAGAACGGGATCTAGGAGGGTAAGACGATCTGCGATCAGCCCGTCACTCGTTAATGCGGTTGCTGAAAGGACCTCTAGACCGAGCGCTGCCGCCTCCTCAAAATACTGGATCGGGAGCAGCACTCCAGCCGGAACCAGATCAAACATTTCGTCGTTGGATGCCGCGATCGGAATTATCCGCTCTCTGACGAAGAAGCGTTCATTCGGTGAGGCAACATGGTATCCAATCGATGCATACGCCTCCTTGGGCAAAGATGTGGGAGGGCAGTAACGAACCCGGCCGGACCCTTCGAGCGAGTATGAACCACGATAAAGCGGCTTCGTAATGAGCGGCAGGAACTCTGCTGTAAGTGGTATACTGCTCCTGCAATTCGCAGATGCCCGCGGGAGATGCGAGCCCTTCGGAATGGACGCATAGAACGGAGTGCTGCGTGAGATCTCCGGACGGAAGAAGCGGGCGTCGATCTCTGGAATCGTGAATATGATCGAATCAAGGGCATTTCCCCTGATAAAGGAAAAGCCTGGTTCAGATTCTAGCGGACGTTCCGGGCACCAGGGAAGGAGAGAAGGATCGGTTCGGTAATCATAACAGTAGAATCCCTTGGAGATGGAGGTGAGTTTCAGTTTCATGGGCACTTCGATTGGTTTGTAGGTGCGAATTGCGGACTCTTGGCACTCCTGCCAAGAGGAGATTCGCCGACTCGCCCTGCTTATCAAAGCAAGGCACGTGAACGGGTTCTCGCCAGTCGCGGGATTCAGGCACCAATTTGCTTGAGGCCTGGAAGGGGGGGCGCATTTCCCGATGCTCGATCGCGGTCACTGCCCTCCGCGTGCATGGCTCCAGTGCGTACCGCCCGCCGCGGCCACGGAGAATCTACTTTGCGGCGGAGCGTTTGCGGCGAGGTGAGGGCGGCGTGTTACCATTCTGCAGCCAAGGGCGAATGAATCGGACCGCCAAAAGCTTTGGCAGCGCCGAGCCCCATACCAGCCGTCCAGTGAGTTTTCAGTAACCCGAAGCCCCGCCACCCTCCCCAGTATGCGACACCGTGCTCGCGCACTTCTGAAGCGAGGACTACCCAGCTATTCAACCGCGCCTTCCTCAATCTCGTAGGCTCCGATGGCATCCAGTACAGCCTCCCTGCGCCCATTGTAGTAGTTGATTGCTGCAGTCCGAAACGCCTCGCTTACTGCCTCAGGAGTCGCCGGTTCTCGATCGTCGTTAGGCCACGCGCCGCCAATCTCGGGCGCAACCGTGTCGTACAATTTTGACTCGATGTCTTCCCGGCTAGAGGTGTCATCGTGAAATCGGATGTTCTCGTCCTCACATATCGTGGCTGCAAGATCGTCGATGACATCGTTCAAAACTTCTTGCTGCGCTTCACAGTTTCCATAGGAGATCTTGAGGTCGAAGAAGTCTCCAGACACTTGGTATTCCTGTACTCCGAAGTACGTGATGCCGTCACGGTCGAGGCAAGCAAACAGGTGCGTCGGTTCATCGTAGATCAATCCGCGAATGTTTTCGATGCCTGCATCAACGAAATCCTGATCTTCAAGAGCTTCGTCGAGCGGTAGCGGATGCCCGTCGCACTGCTGCAACATGTCGGAGAGGCTCTCGTAGGAGTCCTCTGGACGAGGTTTCTCAAGCCTGCACTTGTACAGACCGCAGTTCGACGTGGCGTTGATTGTGCAGGGTGTGTAGATCGTTATAACATCTGAGTTCATTCTGGTCGCTGATCGCGTTCGGGTATCCCGCGATTGAGGATCAACCTCGCGGATTCACGCGCCGGAGTATGTTCCGGTTTGGCGCTGATCCGCTGAGGCCCTCGTAGTCAATTAACGACATCTCTCGATTTGGCAGGAGCAATCGTAAGAAAAGTTCTAGCGTGAACCATCACGCCGCCTGGGCTTTGATGTGGCGGTTTCATTGACCTCCTTTGCAATCACTTCGACCTCCCATTCGAGTTCCAACGGAACTCGGCTTCAGCCATCTCGCTCCGGAACGGCTGCGAACTGCGAGTGGAGAGACCATAAGCTGCCTGAACCCCAAAATTGGATGAGTTTGGACGCCCTTCGCATTGTAGCTTGCACCGCATGAAGCTCCCGATGTTGTGCGCCCAATCGTGCTGACGGGCCGCGGCCAGTGAAGGTGCCGTTGCGTTCCAAACTAGACGTTATTGCTACGGGCCGGGAGAAGCTTGAGCGATGAGCAGCGGAGAAAAGGTGCAAATGGCAACAAAGGACCGTATGCGTTAAACAGTATGAGTGAGCCAACCGGAGCTGAACGAACCTCAGGAGAGGGAATTGCGCGTCCTAGGCATTTTAAGTTGCAGCCGGTCAGGCCGAAATTTCCGCCGCCGAGTCGGAGTTCGTTTCCCTCCGGGACTTGGGAGGAAACGTGCGAGGCGATTCGTCGCTCCACTGGACGAGATCTTGGAGGTGGAATTACGAAGTTTTGTCAGCGCACACACACTGGCGCCAAGCCACAGGCCCGCCATGTGTGATGGGCGCTATTGAGGCGCACGAGTTATCGGCAGCCGTGAACACGGGCCTCTGCCGTACGGTCCGTCTCGGCCACGTCAGGTTAAGTGAGCTGTAGCGGCAGCCGAAGAGAAGACGTCGAACCAGCACCTCGGATGCTGGAAACCTCGATGGAACCTTTGTGCGCCTCTGCGATTCTTCTAGAAACAGAGAGTCCAAGGCCCACACCCGGGATCGATTCCCGTGTTGCCGAGGTTCGGCGAAACGGCTCGAAGATGTGTCGCAGATCTTTTGGTGCGATTCCGATTCCTTGCTCCACGACCTTGACTATCGCCCAGCCAGGTTCGCATGAGACGTCCAACGAAACATTTCCTCCAGAAGGGGAGTATTTGAGTCCGTTGCTGATCAGGTTGTTGATTATCTGCCCAATCCGGGTGGCGTCGCACTCACAAATGATCGGGTGATCCGGAACGGTGAGTCGAATGGTGTGTCGCAACGAACTGCCACGGAAAACCTGTGCCGAGTTTTCCGCAATTTCGCGGAGATCCTCGCTTCGGGGCCTGGGTTCTAGTTCTCCGGATTCTACACGAGTCGTGTCCAGGAGATCACCGACTTGCCGATCGAGTTGTGTGACCTGACGCTCGATTGCCTCGATCGTGGAACGCTCGTCATCGCCGAGTTTGGCAGCACTCAGGTATGAAGCCGAGAGTTTGATTGCATTGAGCGGTGTTCGGAGATCATGTGCGACGCTCGCAAGGAAGCGCAGTTGGGACTCCCGTTGCGAGGCTACCCTTCGCACCAAGCCATTGAAGACTTGGGCGATCTCGCGCATTTCCGCAGCGCCGCTTGGAGTGATTTCGGATAGACTGCCCGTTTGGTGATCCTCCATCTGCCGCTTCAATTTGAGATGCGGTGCTCTCAGACCATAATGAAGAAGGACGAAGGCCGCCGAGAGGATCAAGAGCACACCAGTCTGCGGATTAAACAGAAAGGGCTTCGGAACCGCCGACCGATTCCAGTCCGCACATCTCCTCACACCATTCCGCGATCCGTCCGCGGATAGCATCACGGATTGCACACACCTGCTCCAACCGCTCCTCGTAAGTGCCTGTGGCCTCTGCCGGATCAGGGAAACTCCAGTCCAGCGGCTGGTTCACACCCGGGAAGATCGGGCAACCCTCTTCGGCTGCCCGATCACAAACCCTGACGATGAAGCTGTAGAAGGTTCCAGAGCGATAAGCGTCAAAGACGCTGCGAGTCGCCTTCCCTGAAATATCGATACCCACCTGCGCCATTGCCTCGACCACGAGAGGGTTCAAAGTGCCGGGTTCAAGCCCTGCGCTCTCCGCTTCAAAGACATCACCACAAAGGTGGTTGAGCCATGCCTCGGCCATCTGACTGCGGGCGGAGTTGTGGACACAGATGAAAAGTACCTTCTTTTTCATGGAGACGCGTGATTGGGCTTTATCGCTTTGGAGGTTGCTGAGTTTCAGTGACTGCTCAGGCCAGCATCGACGGAATCATGGAATTGCCGGCTTGCGCGCTTCAATTGTCGCCGATGCCACATAGCGGCCCGCGTTCTTCCCCGGCGCCCATCCGTCGATGAACTTCCGGCTCTCTTCGTTAATCGTGACTGCGATTTCAACGAAGCCCTGTTCAGTAAGCCACATCTTCAGGTCTGCCACAGTGGACGCACCTGCAACGCAGCCGGTGTAGGCAATGAAGTCATTCCTGAGGTCCTCAGGGAGCGGAGCTGTTGCCACAATGTCCGAGATGGCGACGCGTCCGTCAGGTTTCAGCACCCGGAAGACCTCATTGAAGACACGCGGTTTGTTCGGCGAAAGATTCACCACGCAGTTTGAGATCACGAGGTCAGCGGTATTGTCCGCCACCGGCAGATTCTCGATTTCGCCAAGGCGAAACTCGACGTTCCGAGACTCCGATTTCGCGGCATTTGCGCGGGCCTTGCTGATCATGTCCGGTGTCATGTCGACACCGATCACGGTTCCTGTAGGTCCGGTCTGCCGAGCAGCGAGGAAGCAGTCAAACCCGCCGCCGCTTCCCAGATCGACGATGGTTTCTCCAGGCAGAATGGAAGCGATGGCTGTCGGATTATCACAGCCAAGTCCCATCTCTGCTCCCTCAGGAACGGAAGCGACATCATCGGGTTGGTAGCCGAGTGTTTCAGGTACGGTGGGGCTGATTGCGGGCGCGCAACAGGAGGGAGCGCAGCAGCCAATGGTTCCAGTCCGGGCAATGTCCCCGTAACGCTCGCGAACCTGCTGACGGACCCGGTCTTCTTGGATAGGATTAGTCGTTTGCATGTGAAGTTTTGGTTTCATCTGCAAAGACGTGGCACCGCAGAAAAGGAGGCAGGATTTCTTCAGCAATCGCAAGCTGGCCGATGGCGTGGTTCCATGTCGGTGATCTGCCCGTAAGCATCTGTGGCTACACGACAGCAGTGATCGATCGTGCGCCTTACCTCGGCACGAGCCCGCTGCACGCGGGATTTTGCGCAGGAAAGGGTGATGTCGAGCCTCTCAGCAAGTTCCTTCTGGGTGAGGCCTTGATACTCCGTAAGCAGCAGTGCCTCGCGGTATGGCTCGGGTAGCCCGTCCACTACTCCCCGCAAATAAAGCGCGAGTTGTTGCGCAACGCCGCTTCCTCCTTCGTCAGCGCGTCCTCGTGGGTTGCTTCACCGTGCTCGTGTTCCTGCCACTCGACCTGAGCTTTGCTGTCGCGAAAATGATCGGTGACAGCATTCCGAGCCACACGGAAGAGCCAACCCTCGACGTTTTCAATGTCCGTTTCTCCGAGGCTGCGTGCCGCGCGCACGAGCGTTTCCTGCGTCAGATCCTCAGCGACTTCATGACTGCGCACCCGCGAAAAAATGAAGGCGAACAGGCGGGTGCGCAGCTCTTCGGTCAGCATGTCCGTTGGCACGTTCATGAAACGGGCGTCAATTTCTCGTTTCCGACACTGGACTGGGTAAAGCCGCGGCGGAATCGCAGGGCGACGTGGACAAGACCGATCAGGGCCGGCACTTCAATGAGCGGTCCGACGACTGCGGCGAAAGCTGCGCCTGATTTTATGCCGAAGACGGCGATTGCCACAGCGATGGCCAATTCAAAGTTGTTCCCGGCCGAGGTGAAGGCGAGCGACGTGGAGCGCGGGTAATCCGCCCCCAATCGCTTGGCCATGAAGAAGCTCACCAGGAACATGAACACGAAGTAGATCACGAGCGGGATGGCGATCCGCACTACATCCAGCGGCAGTTCGACGATGGCGTGTCCCTTGAAGGTGAACATCGCGATAATGGTGAAAAGCAACGCAACGAGCGTGATTGGCGAGACCCGGGGGATGAACTTCTGCTCGTACCATGCCTCGCCTTTCAACGGCACGAGAATCACCCGGCTGAGCAGGCCCGCGGCAAACGGGATTCCGAGATAGATCATCACGCTCCAGAAAATGTCGGTCATCGAGACCTCCACGAGCTTGCCCTCTAGACCGAAGTAAGGCGGGAGCACCGTGATAAAGAGCCACGCGAAGGCGCTGTAAAAGAGAATCTGCGCGATGCTGTTAAGCGCCACGAGTCCGGCGGCATACTCACGACTGCCATCTGCCAGGTCATTCCACACGAGCACCATCGCAATACAGCGGGCAATCCCCACGAGAATAAGGCCGACCGTGTAGTCGGGATGATCCCTCAGGAGTGTCACCGCCAGCAGGAACATGAGCACCGGTCCGATAATCCAGTTCTGCAGCAAGGAGAGGCCCAGGATCCGCGTATTGGAGAAAACCTTGTGGATCTGTGAATACTTCACCTTCGCAAGCGGCGGATACATCATGAGGATGAGACCAATCGCGATCGGAAGATTGGTGGTGCCGATGGTCATTGGAGCGAAGAAGGCCTCAGGATCGGTGATGATGAAGTGGCCGATGGCGATACCGATTGCCATCGCGGCGAAGATCCAGACCGTGAGATAACGGTCCAGGAAGGACATCCTTCGCGCGACAGATGCGTTTGTGGCGGGTGCGTTCATAAACGGAGTAAGTGAAAAAGAAGGAGAGCGAACTACCTCGGCCCGAGAGCCCCCTGGAGTGCGAGTTTGGCCATGCTCAGATCGTAACAGGCACGGAAGTGCGGAGCCTTTACGCACGCGTCCCACGCTTGTTCGTCCACGACTACTTCGCTATGCCGCACCCCCAGACCGGAGGATTCCACAATTACAGAGGCAACACGGCCACGGTTAATCTGGTTCGTTTTGAGGTTCAGCAGATCGGGGAAAAGATCGACCGCGGCCAGTGTTGCACAGCACGGGCGGGTTGGGTCGAAGTGCAGAGCCTCAGGCATTGAGGGCTAGTCTTCATCGTATTGGATCCCAAGGTTGGTAAATGCGGGACCATTGAAGGATGGTCGATCTATATGCTGTTGACGGTATATACCCGCGAGTGCATAGTCAAGCCGTGGACCTGATCCAAATTTATCAGTGCTTCTGCGACGAAACCCGCCTCCGCATCATTAACCTGCTGCGGCGCGGGCCTCTTTGCGTGTGTCATCTTCAGGAATTACTGGATGAACCTCAGGTGAAGATCTCGAAGCATCTCGCCTACATGAAGGAGAAGGGCATCGTTCACGCCCAGCGTCACCAGAACTGGATGATCTACTCGCTGCCGCAGCAACCCGCAGCAGAACTGGAAGCAAATCTCAAGTGCCTGCAGGACTGTGTGCAAACGCATCCCATTTTTAAGGCGGACCTGCTCCGATTGCAGGCTCTTGTGCCAAAGGTGGGGTGGCTTGCGGATCTTTCCGCTGGCGCCGAGCAAGCGACATCCTGCTGCCCCGAACGGCCGGTGAAGTCCTCGGCAACGCATCGCAAGGCAGTAAAGCCGAACCGGTAGCCGGCTCTGCAATTCAGAAGACGGGTTTTTAACTTCTTCCAAACAGCGTCCGTCGCCAGATGGCGCTCCAATTTCTCCCTCGTCTCCATGCATCTCTTCACTCCGAACTACATGAAATTATCCGAATTCAAACGAAACCTTGAGCAACATCCAGAACACGAACTCTGCTTTGTCCTAGAGGACGGCGGTAGGATCGAGGCGCACGCTCACATCACTGAGGTCGGCCGCACTGACAGACGATTCATCGACTGCGGAGGAACGATCCGGCATGTGGCTGCATGCACGCTCCAGGCATGGGTGGCGGATGATACCGATCACCGTCTGCTTCCCGGGACTCTGGCATCGATCCTGACCAAAGCGGAGCCTCTCCTCAACGGGGATGATCTCGATGTCGAAGTGGAGTACGAGGACTGCAATCTCTCCCAGTTTCCGATTGTCTCGGCACAAGCTGCAAACGGGGTGCTTTCCTTCCAGCTCACGGAGAAAAAGACAGACTGCTTGGCTAAGGACGTCTGCATTCCCGCTACTGGGAACAACGGGGATAGCTGCTGCCCTGGTGGAGGCTGCTGCTGACTCGCCGAGGCCATGACGAAACCATTGATTCTCATTCTCTGCACCGGCAATTCGTGCCGATCCCATCTCGCCGAAGGTATCTTGCGGGCCGCGGCCGGTGATATCCTTGATGTGGCGAGTGCCGGCTCGAAACCGGCGGGTTACGTCCATCCGCTTGCGATCAAGGTGATGCAGGAGATCGGGATCGACATCTCGGGGCACCGCTCCAAGCACCTCAGCGAGTTTCTCGATGAGCAGGTAAATACGGTGGTTACTGTCTGCGGCAATGCTGATCAGGCATGCCCCATGTTCCCCGGTCAGGTGAACCGCTACCACTGGGGTTTTGATGACCCCGCACATGCTACTGGCAGCGAGGAAGAGCAACTTGCCGTCTTTCGCCGAGTGCGCGATGAGATCAGGCGCGTCTTCGATGCCTACGCGGCGGGATACCGGCAGGCGTTGCGTTCGTCCTGATATTATCCTCCGCGTGTGGCCGGTCCGCGTGCTGCCGGTCACCTGATCAACTTCGCAAAGGCCGGTAGGAATTGATCCCCGGCCTTTTATACCGCACCTACAATGCCTCCGTTTTGCTGCGCGAGTAGGTTAACTGGCTGAGTTGGTCTGTATCATCGAGATTGAACAGGCTTGGTTCAGTTTTCTCCAGTTCCGCATCGAAATCGATGCCGAGCGGTGCGCCGGTTACCTTCGATGGCACGGGACCGCTAGGTACTCGTGAGATCCTGCTCGTAGCTGCACGAGAGGGCCAAGTTATGTGGTCACGAGGAGCGGCCTGGTTCGGAAGGAGTCGTCTGATCTGAACCTGACTCAATAAGTCGGCAGAATTCATCGGCTACGCGTCTACCTCTGCCCGACATTTTGCGCCAGCGAGCCAAATTTTCGCTCAGAGCGTCAGCAAACCTCTGCATCTCCTTAAGCTTTGCCTCGGTTTCTGCGAGTGTGGCTTCAGCCATCGAGATAACACACCGGCACGTCTCCGCACCCTGCCCGCTAAGGCTCAGGATGCGGCGGATCTCGTCGAGGGAGAACCCGAGTGCCTGCGCCTTTTTGATGAAGCGGACGCGCTTCACCGCAGACTCGTCATAAACACGGTAACCACTCACCTTGCGCTCTGGCTTTGGCAGCAGCCCGCTTCGTTCGTAGAATCGAATCGTATCGGTTTTGACCCCAGCGAGCTTGGCGAGGTGACCAATAAGGAGCTGTTGGTCTGAATCTGCGCTCATTTTAGTGGAGTAGCGTATTACGGCGCATGACCGCACAAGTCTTTCCGGAATCGCAGATCATAGTGCGGCTGTAGAAGTTAGGCCACGGCAGTAAAGCCAGCCTTGTTCATCGCGGCTTGCAGTTGCTGTTCCTGTACTTTCGCGGGCTCGTATCGCACGTAGATGTGCTTCTGCGGAACTTTCGGTGTGACCTGCCGGACGCCCGGCACGGAGTTGAGCACCGAGGTGATCTTCTCAGCGCAGCCCTCGCAAACCATGTTCGGGACAAAAAAATCGGCCTCCGCGAGGGGACTTCCCTCCGTCAGTTCTTCGCGCTGCAAGTTGATGGAGCGGATGCGTAGCGTGTTGAGCAGAATGGCGAAGATGCTCAGCACCATAAACCCGATGGCGAGCACGGGAGTGATGAATCCAATAGCGGCAAGGATCATTCCGGCGATGTTGAAGAGCACAGCAACGATGACGTTGCCGGTCATTGTGCGGTAGCTGGCGCGGCCCAAGAGGATCGCGCTGAACACATCGTCAATGCGGTCGCCGACGAGGATGACACCTGCGGATTCGATCGCAACATCGGTGCCTGCGCCAATGGCAATTCCGACGTTGGATTGCGCAAGGGCAGGGGCATCGTTGATCCCGTCACCAACCATGGCGACTTTGCGCCCTGCGTGCTGCAGATCCTCGATCGCGCGCACCTTCTGGTCGGGCAGCAGTTCGGCGCGGACTTCATCGACGCCGAGTTGGGAGCCAATGGCTTCGGCTACACGGCGGGCATCCCCTGTGAGCATTACGGTCTTGATGTTGTGACCGCGCAGCTTCTCCATCAATCCGTCGGCGCCGCGGCGTGGCGTGTCCTGGAGCGCGAGAGCACCGATAGGCTGACCGTTCCGCGCAACGATAACGACTGTTTTCCCCTGCGCACCGAGTGCCTCGATTCTTGCGCTCACTTCCTCTGAAAACCGGATCCCGCGCTCTTCGATGAACGAAGGCTTGCCGGCGATCACTTCAACGTCATTCAGCACCGCGGAAACGCCCTTGCCGGGCACCGCCCGGAAGTTCGTAGCCGCTTTCTTCGGGGCGCCTTCACGCTGTGCAAAGAATCCAATGGCTTGCCCGAGCGGGTGCTCGGAGGGGCCTTCGACTGCCCCTGCAATGGCAAGTAGCTCAGCACGAGAAACACCGAAGGGTTCCACATCAGTGACAGTCGGACGTCCATAGGTGAGCGTGCCAGTCTTATCGAGGACCACGGTGTCGACCGTCGAAAGCTCATGGAAAACTTCGCTCGCTTTGACGAGGAGACCGATGGCAATGCCCTTGCCTCCTGCAATCGCTGCCAACATCGGCGTAGTGATGCCAAGTGCGCACGGGTAACCCATAATGATTGTGGTCAGTAACACGAGCGTAGCGGCGAGCGCGTTACCGGTGAAAATCAGCCAGCCGGCGAAGGCGATCGCGGCGACGATGAAAACGACCGGTCCATAGAAGTTCATTAGTCGGTCTGCCAGTAGCTCCACCGGTGGTTTTCGCTCGGCGATCCGGGTCATCAGCCTGACGATTTGAGTCAGGAAACTCTCTTCCCCGACTTTGGTCACGCGCACTTTGAGTTCGCCATCTAGGTTGAGCGTGCCACCGATTACGTTAGAGCCGGTGGACTTTGTGTCCGGCACCGATTCGCCAGTGAAGCTCGACTCGTCAACGCTTGCGGCACCATCGATCACCTCACCATCGAGCGGGATGCGTTCGCCAGGTCGCACGATGACGACTTCGCCTTTGACAACATCGCTCGTGAGAACTTCGACTGGCTCATCCCCTCGTAATACGCGTGCTCGTGAAGGTTGAAGTGCGAGCAACTTACGAACGGCTTCAGACGCCTTCTTCCGGGTATCGAGTTTGAAAAACCCAAAGAAGAGATGCAGCGCCATCAGCCAGCCCGCGACAGGCAGGAAATTCGGCCACCGTGGGTCAAAGAGCGATAAAGTCCCGACGATGAAGGAACCCCACGCGCCGGCGGACAGCAGCACGTTGGCATTGATGACGCGGTTCCGTAGCGCCATGAGCGTCTTGCGCAGGATCGGATAGCCGACCCAGAAAAGGATGAACGCGGCAACGGCAAAGCTGAACCAGCCGCGCACCTGCGCTGGCAGTGCGAAAAGGTTGAGCGGATCTACTGCGAGATCGAGGATCGCGAGTGCCATGCCGATGCGTCCGCGGGTTTTGATCAGCTTAAAGAGACCTTCGTCTGTGGTGTATTGCTGCGCCTCGGTTGCCGAGACATCATACCCCAGGCTCTCGACCGCACCCGCCAGCTCGTCACGGCTGATCTGCTTGGTGTCTGCTTCCACGAGCACGATGCCGTGAACGAGATTGACCATGACGCTTTTGACCCCTTGGTGACGCTTGAGTGCCTTCTCCACACTCATCGTGCAGAACGAGCACATCAGCCCGGAGACTTTCATTTGAACGGTTTCAGTAGCCATCGTCGTGATACTTTCGGTGTTTCGTTGTAGGCACGCTACGCCTTGGACTTAACTCCAAGGTCAAGGGGCGGATGCAAATCAGATGAAGGCAGCCAGTGCTCTCAGGAAATAGAGACTCAGCAGCAGCAGGATGCACCCGCTCGCGATCTGCACGGTGCGGCGCCATGCGCCCAAATGAACAAAGCGCATCAGTGTGCCCGCGAAAACCCCGACCAGCAGAAAAGGCAATCCTCGTCCGATGCCGAAGGCGAGCGCCAGCATAGTGCCGTAAAGCGGACTTGCCTGAGCTGCGGCAAAGGTCATCAGCACCAGTAGAGGTGCGACGGAGGTCCCGAGGCTGAACACGAAGCCGTAACTGAATGCGCCAACCACTCCAGGTCGCCGCAAAGCCGCAAGTTGATCAGCTTTCAGCCGCGGCCCGAGAAATGCGATCACTGCTGCGGTAATCGCAAGAAGCGCCATCGCAGCGGTCCAGAACCGGCCGAAAGATTCGCTAAGCACCGCGCCGAGCCGGCCTGCAAGCGCACCGAGAATTGTCAGATTGACGACAATACCCGCGAAGAAACTCAGGGCGATGCCCAGACCCGCCCGGCGCGATTGCCCCTCTGAAGCCGCGGCCATGCCCGCAACGCCGAGTCCAACCGGCAGTGTGCATGGACAGACCGCACTGGCCAGCACACCGCCAATCACCGCGATCGCGAGCATCCACACCGATCCATGGGGTAGCCCGGCGGCAGTTTGCTCAAGGAACTGTTCGAGCCGCATCATTGTGCGGAGCCCAGTGCAGGCACTCCGGCCTGATAGCCGATCCTATTGATCACGTCTGCCAATCTCTGAGGCGTGACCAATGATCCGTCGTATTTCACAGCCACGCTGCCGGGATCGAGATTCACCTCAACCTCAGCCACTCCCGAAGTAGACCGCAGCGCCTGCTTTGTCTTCGCAGCGCAAGCCATGCAGGACATCCCTTTCACTGGGATTACGACTGATTCCGTCGCGGAACTTGCAGTTGGCCTGTCAGTCGAAGAGCGTTGTGCGCTACTGCTAAAGTAGAGGGAAGCTCCAATCACTAGGCCCGCTAACCCTGTGAACAGGTATATCTTCGATAACGAAGTTTTCATGCTGGCACCCTACACATTGGACTAAGGTCCAAGGTCAAGGGGAGCTTGTCGGGGGGGGCGAACCAAGGAACGTGGAGTATCTGCGTAGCCACGTATTGAGCTGCATCTCCTCGATCTTGGCATTGCGGATCACACGCTGCCAGCCCACCACTTCGAGAGGGATTGGGCTTGTGCTCTTTTTGGGAGATCCTGATCTCACCATTCCGATGAGCTACGTAGGCGGCGCTGTGTTTACAGCATCCTCTCCCATCTGGTTCTCGTGAGCAGTACCGGCGTCGACGCATCACCTCGATTGGAAACGGCCGGTGCTGTTTCCACCAGTAACCGCATAGTCTCAACGTAGGAAGCGTCGATCAGGGATTCAGAATTAATGTGGAGCCATCCTTGAGTCGAGAAACCCAGCGGCGCTGCCCGAGTTTGTCCTTTACCGCTCTCCTCGCCAGAGAATGCCACTCCAAACGCAGTTCCTCAGCCCATTGCACACACAAAAGGACGACTTTTATCCTGAGGCAATTTTTCAACAGTGTCTCCAATACTTCGCCGCGCACTGAGCGCACGCCTTCCATGATGTTGTGGGCCTCTTCAACGCCTTGTTTCACGCCAACCTCTTCCAGCATTTCTAAAAGGGCTCGCTCCGGCACAGAGACAAGCGGCCCGTCCGGCGACTCAGGTAATGGCTGGAGTCCAAACCCGGCAGGCAGATACGAGGAGAAAAGGCTCTTGGCCAAATAGCGTGATGGGAACCGTTTTTTGAACCATTCAGGCAGCACTGCGCGGTCTGTTCCCCACAGAATTATGCGCTCCCGTGGGGAGATATTGTGACGCACTCCACGGCATGCGAGGGCTGTTTTCCCTCCCGCGTGTAATCCGGGGATCCGCGTAGCGAGGAACCGAAGGCAGTCATCTCGCTCAAGCCGATCATTCGGAAACATGAACGTTCCTCGTGAGAGGCGCTCCAGCCAACCTGCCTTCACGTACTGGGACGCCAATACTGATGAAACCCCCAGAGAATACAGCGTCTGGATGGCAAAGGGCGCCCCGCGCGGAATTTCGGTGTGGACTGTTTTGAGTAGGTTTCGCGGCATAGGTAAGCCCACGCTTGATCTTCTCGCAGAAATCCAATCACTGCCCAAGAACGTGTTTGGATTTTGCTCCGTTGATTAAGTACATCTAAATCTACTCGTATTTTTCCAAGCATGGTCCAACTCTCCTCCGGTTGTTGGCCCACTCGGGCTCGATGTCGGTACCTGCCGCTAGGATGGACTTCCCGAATGGAGACTTCGACACGCGGCTCTTCCCATCTTTGAAAAAGGAGTTGCCGGCTCCCGGATCGCGTTTGATCCCGCCGGGGCAGCGGCACGGTCACCTTCAGCTACAGGAGATGTTCGGTTTCCTCCAATAAGAGGGTGATCGAAAGCCGTGGAGTAGGCATCAAGCGTGGAGGCCTTAATGCGAAGCTGCTTGCCGAGTCTCCCATCGGGAAGGGCGATTGCGGACTTTGGTCGGGCTCCACCGAGTGGTGAGCCTTGCCCGAGGAGATACCGGAGGTCTTTGGCACTTTCAGTCTCGCCATGAACGGCGTCTGCTGCATTGAGCAGAGCGGTGAGTTGAACGACTGGCGGATCTTTCCGTCGCTGGTAGCGAGAAATGGCCCGTTCGCATCCGAACGAAAACGAAGCGCACCGATGCGGGAGGAATCATCCAAGGCCAAGACGTAGTCCAAATCCTGGTATGGCCTTCGATCGATCACTTGCTTGCGAACTGCCCGCCCAATCAGCATCCGTCCCCAACGGTCGGGACCACAGTCCTGCATCGCACCGAAAAGCGTCGGGCTATGGTGAGGGCCGGGGCGCAGTGGAAGGGATGTGGGATCAATTGCAAAGGCGTCCGTTCGGAGGAGCCACTCAGGCGCATACTCAAACGAAACCGCTGGGCTATGTTGAGCGGTGTAGATTCGGCCGACGAGATGAGTTTCTCCGGCCCAATCGATGTGAACCTCGACGGTCATGGTCGCGAGCGGCGGATGCGTTTTGGTAAGCGGCGTTCATCGAGGCTGAGAGCTAGAGCATCTGTCGCCGGGGCAGCCAGATCTGCAAGGCGCTCATGCAACTGAAGGATGAAAGCGGCGGTCGCAAGCGTCCCGACAGCTACCGTCGGGTCTCCGCGTTCCATGCGCCAAAGGGTGGCTCGGCTGACAAAGAGACGCGAGGCCATATCCTCAGTAGAAATACCCCGTTTTCGTCGGGCAAGCGCAAGATCTCGGCCCAGTTTGCGAAGCGCACGAGCGGCAGCCAAGGGTATCGAGGTATTCTCTGGCACAAACTAACGTATCGTATATGAAACGTTGTCTCAAGTTACGTCTCATATATGAGACGCTGCTGGCGGTTTCGATTGGAACTGCCGTTGGAAGAACTCCTCACATCGAGGTGTGGCTTGCCCTGCTACCGTAGAGCAAGCAGGTATTCTATGCTGCTGCGCGCACGTGTAATGCCGCGGCCATGCATTCGTATAACAATGGGCTCGCTCCAGTTGCGCAGCTCGACCTGTCCACGGTGATGCGGTTTCGCAACTGGGTTGCAAAAAGACTCGCCATCTCCGTGGGCTTGTTGATAAGTGGCTTAATGACTTGGAACCGCCTGCTTCACAGCTCCTTGAGAGCGGCAGTCGGTGTTGTGCTCGGGTTACACCTCTTGTGGGTGCTCACGTTGGCGGTAGCTCCAGCGTTGCACGAACAGGTGCATCCGAGTGCTGAGCACGGTGAACATCACGAGGGAGAAGGGGATGCGGGTCATCAGTGCGCCGTAACTCTTTTTCTGTCCGGTGCGTGCCAATGCACGCCGGTGGCAGTGTTTACGGTAAAGGCGGCGGTGTTCGATTGTCCGGAGCAGGACTGGCGCGAGCTTCCCATCGTCGTTGTCTCATTTTGCTCGCGCGCAATTCTTGAGCACGCACCGCCTCGGTGCGCCTGAGTGTTCCCAGGCTCTCGTCCCCATACCACCACCTTTTGCTCAAGGACCACATGCAGGCCCGTCCTCACGTGCGCCGTCGTCATGGCGCCATGTGTGTTCATTCGCATTGCCACCATCCAGCATAAATGCAACCCGCTCGCGTTATACTTTTCGTTTCCATCTCATCTATCCTCCTTTTGCCCCTAGCACCGGCCCAAGATGCCTTTAACAGCCCTGAAGCTGCAGACCCGGCCTCCAATGTGACGCTGTTAGAGGAGGTTGTCGTAACTGCGTCACCGCTCGGAGGCACCCTCTTTGAGCAGGCTCAACCCGCGTCAGTCCTCACTGGAGATCGTTTGCGCTTCCGTTTGGAGCCGACCATAGGAGAGACGCTCAACCGAGAACCAGGTGTCTCGTCCACATCCTTCGCACCAGGCGCAAGCCGTCCGGTGATCCGCGGTCTCTCGGACGATCGTGTGCGTGTGCTACAGAATGGCACTGCGACACAAGATGTGGCCAACGTTTCGCCGGATCACGCGGTAACGATCGACCCGCTTTCGGTCGACACCATCGAGGTCGTCCGCGGGCCGGCTACGCTGCTCTACGGACCGAATACGGTTGGTGGGGTCGTGAATGTCATCGAGAACCGGATCCCCGAGGAGCGCGTGCCGGAAGGGCTTTTTGGCTTGCCGTTGCGCGGACGATTCGATGGGCGCATCGGCAGCGTAGACGAAGAGCGCGCGGGCGCAGGTTTGTTGGAGTTTGGTTTGGGCCCGATTCAGTTTCACCTCGATGGATTTAAGCGCGAAACGCAGGATTACCATATTCCTGGTTATGCCCGTTCGCAGCGCTTACGGGAGCGTGATCCGCGACCGGAATCAGAAGAGCCACGTGATACCGTGCCCAATTCTTTCACCCGCTCCGAAGGCGGTGCGATCGGTGCGAGCTACGTTTGGGACAGCGGCTACTTGGGGGTGGCCTACTCGGGCTACAATTCACGCTACGGAACTGTGGCTGAACCCGATGTGACCATCGATCTGCACCAGCGGCGATTCGATGTGCGTGGAGGCTGGCGCGCGGGCATGGGCGGGATTAAGGAAATCCGCTTCAAACTCGGAGTGACAGACTACGAGCACACAGAGTTTGAAGGGCGCGAAGTTGGCACCGTTTTCGATCAGCAAAGCTACGACGGACGCATTGAGTTCCTGCATGAGAAGCTCGGGCCATTTGAGGGCGCCATCGGCTTCCAGTCGCAGAGCATCGATTTCTCGGCACTTGGGGCGGAGGCGTTTCTGCCGCAGGTAGACACACGCATAAACTCGATCTTCGTGTTTGAAGAGCTTACTGTTTCAGAGCAGTGGCGTGTGCAGTTTGGCGGGCGGTACGACAGGCAGTCCAACGACTCGGACACCTCCGAAAACTTCCTGGGGCAGAACCGGGAGTTTGACGCCTTCAGCGGATCGGTGGGGTTGGTCTATACACCTACTTCGGAGTGGGCCGTGGCGCTCACAGCATCCTATACGCAGCGTCCACCGACGTATGTGGAACTCTTCGCGGATGGACCGCATGCCGCTACGGGCGCGTTTGAGATTGGCAACGAAGATCTGGGGCTGGAGGAGTCCTTTGCGCTCGATCTAACCGTGCGCAAACGCCTTGGGCGTGTAACCGGAGCGGCAAGCGTCTTCTACTATCACTTCAAAGACTTCATTTCGCTTACGCCCACTGGCACGTTAGCAGAGGAGGACGAGGGCGAAGAGGAGGCGCTGCCGGTGTTCGTTTATCGGGCTACGGACGCGAACTTTTTCGGTGGAGAAGTGGAGTTGACGTTTCACCTGATCGAACCTGTCGAAGCGGAACTTGCGACGACTGAGGGCCTGAGCAAAGACGCGAAGACTGTCGCCGCGCCGGCGATGTCTGGACAAACCCATCGGCTCGATTTCACAGTGCGGGCCGACTACGTGTGGGCTGAAGACGATTCTACCGGGCGTTCGTTGCCCCGCATCACCCCGTTTCGTGCGGGAGCGGAGCTGGTGTATGCGTTCAATGAGCGTTTCCTTGCGCGAGTGGAGGGGCAATATTCTGCGCGCCAAAACCGTACCGCGGAGTTTGAGTTGCCAACTGATTCGTTCTTTCTGCTCAACGCTGGCGTTTCCTACAAGGTGCCCGTAGGTGGAGTGGAGACAGAATTTTACGTGCGTGGGACCAACCTCCTGGACGAGGAAGCACGTCTCCATACCTCTTTCCTCAAAGACATCGCTCCGCTGCCCGGCCGCGGCGTGCTGTTTGGTGTGCGTGCGGAGTTCTGAGTACTCCGCGTAAGCGGCATTATCGTTGCCTTTGAAAACACTGCCCGTCGGGCAAAATCCCCGACGGGCAGCGTGCGGATAGGGCGCTGGGTCTCAATTGTAACGTTAGCCGGATCGAGCAAAGACGGGCTAAGCGCTCCATTAAGCCTCAACTGAAAAACGGGCGAGGTATGGGTGTGGACTACCGGCCACCTCCGCTTGCGGTGAGATAGTCGATAGCTCACGAGAAAGTTGTGAAGGAGCTAAAGCCCGCTCAACGGACCCGGTATCACCCCGTCGTGGAGTCGCCGAGTCGCTCGGGGCCGATACGTAATGGACCATTATCAGGTCCATCAAACAAACTTCCCGTTCCCGTCATGAAACGGACGAGAGAGCAAGCACACGCGAGTGACCTTTTCCACTTGCAGCGCCTCGGTGTCGTGATGAAACCGCAGCCGGGCAATCCGCTGGAGGCGGAGGGTGTATTGAACCCCGCTGCCGTGCGTGGGCGTGATGAGGAATTGTACCTTTTTCCTCGGATGGTGGCACGGGGCAATAATTCGAGGATTGGCATCGCGCGAGTGCGCTTCAATGAGGAAGGAGACCCAATAGGAGTCGAACGCTTGGGAGTGGTGTTGGAGCCGGAAGCCGATTACGAACAGCGATCAGGTGGAGGCGGAGGCTGCGAGGATCCGCGAATTACCTTCGTTGAGCCGCTGCAGGAGTACGTGATGACATACACTGCGTTCTCTCCACGTGGACCCCGCATCGCGTTAGCGGTTTCCACAGATTTGTTTCATTGGGAACGATTGGGGCTCGCGATCTTTGAGCCGTATGATGGGGTGGATTTTACTGATGTAGATAACAAGGATGCCTTGCCGTTTCCTGTCTCCATCCTTGCTCCAGATGGCCAACTCGCAGTGGCAATCATTCATCGTCCGCTCTTTCCGGGCACCCACCCGCATGAAGTGGCTCCACGCCACTTTCCTTGTGAAATCGATCTTCTCCGGGAGAGTATCTGGATTTCGTATCACCGTTTGACCGGCGGCTTCTGCGAGAAACATCGGCACCTCTGCCACTTCAATTCGCATCGACGGCTCGTGTGTCCAACTGCGGATTGGGAGCAGTTGAAGATCGGGGGTGGCACTCCGCCGATCCTCAGTCCGGACGGATGGTTAGTCCTCTATCATGGGGTGTGCCCGGCTTCCGATGAGGGCGTTCCGACCCGCAAACTGCGATATTCCGCAGGGCTGCTCGTTTTGGACGAGATCCGACCTCACCTCACCCGTTATCGGTCACCTGAGCCAGTCTTGGCGCCGGAGCTGCCCGAAGAGCGTGCGGGCGCTGTGAACAACGTCGTCTTTCCGACAGGAATCGACCGGCGTGATGACTTGGGATTACCGAGTCGCTTTGATGTTTACTATGGGATGGCAGACAGTCGCATCGGCGTGGCACGCCTCAACTTTCCAGAGTTTTTCTCGGCCGGATCGAACACCGGGTGCGCAGAGGACAACCCGTCGCTTTGATAGAGGAACTCTCTGACGGTGCCAGGAGCCACACCCACAAGGCTCTCATTTCGACGGAAGGCTCCGTTCAGCACTGATCCGAAATCATCTTCCTTTGCGCCGCCGCTTTGGAGAGCGGCGGCGCTGTTGATCAGGAGAACACGGCCGCGGCCGAATGTTGCGCCTACTTCAGCTTAGCAAGGTACTTTGCCGGGTTCTTCTTGAACTTTCCGATGCATGGTTCGCAGCAGACCATGATTTTCTGGCCTTGGTGAACAAACCCCTGCTTGTCGCCCATTGAATCCAAGTCATTGTCAGTGACCAGACAGGTCTTGAGCGGGTAGGATTTTGTCTTCGCACGGGCAAAGCCGGTGCCACTGATGGAGACGGAGAGAAGAAC